>NZ_CBRA020000187.1:0-14926 GCF_000469945.2 Paenibacillus sp. P22
CGGCCGCGCCGGAAGCCGCAGAGACGGCGGGCGTCTGCGAGCCGCCGAGCATGCCTGCGGAAGCCTTGGCTGCGGTTCCGTCCGCATAGGCTGTGCCCCGGGTCTCCGGTTCCTCATGGCCCGGCTGCTGAGACCGCAGTCCCTGCCCGCTGGCAACGGGAGATGTCTCTTGTCCTGCTTTTGCTCCCGATTCATAGGATGCCGTGCCCGGAACCGCGTAAGCGGCCCCTCCCCCTGCTGCAAGCATGGCAATGGCCGTACCTGTCCAAATGATTCGCCTCAATAGGCTCACTCCTGACTGAATCTTGGTGTATGTAGGACGAATTTCGTCAAATCCTTCCGTATTATAACAGGATAGCGATTGAAGATAATCGGACCTAGGGCGCAAGACATATATACAACGATATCCAGTTATCGAGATATGGAGGCCTTTATTATCCGTGAAAATGGAAGGATAAGGATCGGAACAAAGGCCCAACGGCTCAGTCAGGAAGAATCGGAGGTATTTTCTGGGTCTTTCGAACCGTAATTTTTTGCCGATCGCCGCAGCGCCGAATGATTCCAATAGGGGCGCAATCAGGTATAATGAGGCATAAAGATCGTCGGCGGACCGGATATTCGCCGGCGGGCGCGGCTCAGGCCGCAGGAGAGGAGGAGCATCGATGAACGATTCGAAGGTCATCTCGTTCCGCGGGGTGACCAAGCAGTACGATGACGACGTTCCCGTGCTGAAGGATGTCAGCTTCGACATCGAGCGGGGCAAGTTCTACACGCTGCTGGGGCCGTCAGGCTGCGGCAAGACGACCATTCTCCGGCTGATCGCCGGATTCATGGAGCCGACTTCCGGGGAGATTCTCATGGACGGCAGGAGCATCAACTCGGTCCCGGCCAACAAGCGGCAGGTCAATACGGTCTTTCAGGACTATGCGCTGTTCCCTCATCTCAACGTCTACGACAACGTCGCCTTCGGGCTGCGCATCCGCAAGCTCAAGGGGGCCGAGATCGAACGCAAGGTGAAGGAAGCTCTCCGCTTCGTCAACCTGGAAGGGTACGACAAGCGCGAGATCCGGGAAATGTCCGGCGGCCAGCGGCAGCGCGTGGCGATCGCCCGCGCCATCGTCAACGAGCCGCAGGTGCTGCTGCTCGACGAGCCGCTCGGCGCGCTCGACGCGCTGACCCGGATCGAGATGCAGAGCCTGATCGAGTCGCTTTGGGCCGAATCGGGCTTCACGACGATTCTCGTCACGCATGACGTCAGCGAGGCTGTCGCACTCGCCGACCGGGTGCTGCTGATCGAGGAAGGCCGGATCGCTCTGGATATTTCCATCGAGCTCGCACGGCCCCGGGAAAGGGACAGCGGGTTCGCCTACTACGAAAATCTGATCTTGAACAAGGTGCTTGGCCGCAAGGAGGAGCCGCTTCCCCCTGCCGCGCAGCGCAAGCTCAGCTATTCCATCTGAGATCATCATCATTCATACCCTTGAAAGGCAGGAATCAATAATGTCAACATTGACAGCAGCTCCGGAAAGCATCTGCTCCCCCGATGCGGAACAGCTCATCTCGGAGCTGAGCGCCGAGCTCGCCGCCCTATATCAAGTCGAGGACGGATCGGCAGGCTTCACGCCCGCCGATCTCGACCACCCGAGGGCGGCGCTTGTCGTCGCCCGCATCGGCGGCATCCCCGCCGGATGCGGAGCGCTGCGGCCCCTCGACGAGCATGCGGTCGAGGTCAAGCGGGTCTACACCCGCCCCGTATACCGCCGCCAAGGGGTGGCGCTCGCCATTATGGATGAGCTGGAGAGGCTCGCAGCCGAATTCGGCTACCGCAGCATCAGGCTGCAGACCGGCCCGCTGCAGCCTGAAGCGGTCGCCCTCTATGAACGCTCGGGTTATTACCGCATTCCCCGCTTCCATGGAGAATGGGACGAAGTGATTGCCTTCCAGAAGGATGTCAAGGTCAACCAGGCCGGTTAAACGAGGAGATGCCGCATGAAATTCGCATGGTTCAGCCTGGTCATGAATCTGCCCCACGCAATTACCGGGGAGCAGCTCACGCCCAAGCAGAAATTCGATCAAATCATCCGCCAGGCCGAGCTTGCCGAGACGCTCGGCTTCGAGGCTTACGGGGTCGGGGAAAGGCATGGCGCCCCGTTTCTCAGCTCTTCTCCGGCCGTGCTGCTCGCAGCTATCGCTGGCCGCACCCGCATCATCCGGCTGCTGACGACCGTATCCGTGCTCAGCGTGCTGGATCCCGTCCGCGTCGCCGAGGATTACGCCACAGTCGACCAGCTCAGCGGCGGCAGGCTGGAGCTGATCATCGGCAAGGGCAATGATCCCCGCCATTACCCGCTCTTCGGCGTTCCGCCGGAGGAACAGTGGGAGTCGCTCGCGGAGCGCTACGCGCTGCTGAAGAGGCTTTGGAGCGAGGAGGATGTCGTCTGGACGGGCAAGTATCGTCCGCCGCTGGACGGAGTGACGACACAGCCCCGGCCTTTCGGCGGCACGATTCCGATCTGGCACGGGAGCGCCTCGAGCCCGCTGTCCACGGAGCTTGCCGCCCAGGCCGGCGAGCCGATCTTTTCGTCGAACTCCTTTCATCATCTGCAGAAGTACAAGGATCTCATCGACCACTACCGGGAGCGCCTCGCGCATTACGGCCATCCCCCGGAGAAGGCTGTCGTCGGCGCCGGGGCGGGCAGCCTCTATCTCGCCGCCACGCAGGAAGAAGCCATCCGGCGCTACAAGCCTTATTACGAGCTGTTCAGCGGGACCGATTCCGCCAAGCACAACCAGTCTCCCTTCACCGGCCTCGAAGACAACATCCGGAATGGCCCGATTCTGGTCGGAAGCCCGGACAGCGTCATCGAGAAAATCCTCACCTATCAAAAAGCCTTCGGCAATCAGGTGCTCGGCCTCAGCGTCGACGGCTTGTCGGTGAGCGAGCAGCGCGAGCAGCTGCAATGGTTTGCCGCCGAAGTAGCCCCCATTCTCCGGAGGGAGGCTCCTTCCACGGTGTGGGACACCCGGCCGGCTTCGTCCGCTGCCGGCCCGCTGTCAATTTATTAAAATCCACCTTCGCCGGTTCGAGCAGCCCGCGACGAGGAGGTCCATTCGAGATGTGCGCTTACCCTTTGAGAAAACAATTGCAAGGCATTCCGGCCTTTCTGCCGGCGAAGCCGGCTTCCGAAGCCAATGGACAAGGAAGGCTTCCCGATGTTCGGCTCGCAGCCAACGAGAATACGCTCGGCTTCTCCCCGCTTGCTGCCGCAGCCATACAGGCTGCCGTTTCGCGACTTTACCTGTATCCGGACAGCCAGGCCTCCAGCCTGAGAAGCAAGCTGGCCGCCAAGCTGCGGGTAGATCCAGGCCAGCTCGTATTCGGCAACGGCTCCTTCGAGCTGTTGTCTCTCGCCGCCTATACGTTCCTTGCTCCTGGCGAAGAAGCCCTCCTGCCCTCTCCTTCCTTCGGCTGGTACCGGGTCGCGACATTGGCAGCCGGAGGCATTCCCGTCACGGTGCCGCTGCGAAATCATGCCGTTGATCTCGATGAAATCGCACGAAGGATTTCCCCGTCCACCGGCCTCGTCTGGCTGTGCAATCCCAACAATCCTACCGGCTCTTACTTCACCGATTCGGAGCTCCGGCTCTTCCTCGACCGGGTTCCTCCCCATGTGTTCGTCGTGCTGGACGAAGCCTATCGGGAATTCGCGGAGCAGGAGGATTTTCCGGATACCGCAGCCCTTGTCGAGCGCTGCCCGAACGCGGCCGTTCTCCGGACATTCTCCAAAGCCTACGGACTTGCCGGCCTGCGCATCGGCTATGCAATAGCTGCGGCAGATACGGCGGCGGCACTGAACCGGCTGAGGCTTCCCTCCAATCTGGGCATCCTGGCTGAAGCCGGGGCAGCGGCGAGTCTGGAGGACGAAGCCTTCCTGCAGTCGGTGCTGGACAACAACCGCATCGAAAAACAGCGTTATTACGAGACTTTCCAGCTTCTCGGGCTCTCTTACCTGCCAAGCGAAACGAACTTCGTCATGGTCGATCTCGGCCGCGACAGCGGTCCGGTATTTGAATGGCTGCTGCAGGAGGGCATTCTCGTACGGCCCGGACGCGACTTCGATATGCCGACCTGGCTGAGGATTACGATCGGGCGGCCGGAGGAGAACCGGGCGGTGCTGGCGAAGCTGGAGAAGGCGCTTCAGCCATCCGCGCCTTAAAGGCCGGCTGTCGCGAGCATGCGCAAAACAGCTCCCGGAGACGCTGATCCAGCGGCTCTCGGGAGCTTTTTCCATGATTTATTCGATGCTTTTCAACGATTCGATCATATTGATTCGGGCTACCTTTCTCCGAAGCAGCAAGCTGGAGAGAGTAGTGAGCAAGAAGGCGAGGAAGGCGGATACCAGCATGACAACCCGATTGAGTTGGTCCGGGATTTGCTGATGGGTGCTCGACAGCGCCTCTATGATGATGGAATACATGTAGCCGCTGATCGGCAGCGCTATCATGACCGCAAAGGTGGTGAGTATCATGTTCTCGGAGAAGATAAGCCGGTTTATATTCCTCTTTTGATAACCCAATACCTTCAGAGTAGCCAGCTCGCGATTCCGTTCGTAAATGTTGATGGAGGATATCGTGTAGATGGCGCCAAACGAAAGAATGACGGCGCTGATGATAAACAGGATGAAAATAAAGCTGTTTTGCTTCAGGATAAATTGTGCCGATTCCTTCAAATCATCCTTGTCCGCGATTGTATCGACCTGACGGTCTTGTTCGAAGAACTGCCGGACGCCAGCCAAATCTGCGGCGCTGCCGGCTTTGACCAGCATGGAGGTTGGGTTGTAGTCGATGCCAAAGCTCTTGAGATACGCTATCGAGCAAAAGAACGACGGATTCGAATACTGATTGGATATTTGCACAACCTTCATATCGACCGTTTTATTCGCAAGCGACGGATCGGTGAATTGAATCCGGATCGTATCCCCTATCGCGACCTTATAGTGATCCGCATACGATTTGGGTACGAGCACGCCGCTGTCCACAAGCCTCATCGGACGGTCGTTCTCGTCGAAAAATTGAATAAGAGCGTTGTCCTTCTCCGTAACGGTCAACGTGGCGTTCTCATGATCATCGCCTTTGACGAATTTCACGGGAAAGGCGGACAGATCATAGCTGCTTTCAATTCCGGTCGGCATCTCCGCCTTCTTTAACTCTGCTCCCCTCTTGTATTCGACCTTCAGATCATAGGCATTCACCTCTTCGATCTGGTCCGCCACCCTTTGCAAGGACGTTTGAGTCCCGAAAGCAGTGATCAACAACACCGTGCTCACCACAACGCCGGCAGAGCTCGCAATCGCCTTCTGCTTATGGAGAAAGATGTTTCTCAAAATGAGCTTGTTGCTGTACGAAATGCGTCTCCAGATTACCGGAAGCCGTTCAATGAGCAGCTTCTTCATCTTCTTCGGCGGTTTAGGCCTCATCGCCTGCGCTGCGTGTTCCCGCAGAATGCCTATGCCGCTCAAGTAACAAGCCAGCATGCCGAATGCGCTCGAGAAAAGGATAGGAAGAATGACCGAGAAGGAGGATAGGGAGAACTCAATGCTCGGCAGCGAGTAGGATCTGGCGTTCGACGCCTCGATCATGGGAATGAATAGGATCGCCGCAGCGGCGCAGCCGAGAATGGAGCCTATGATGCCGACGAGCACCGGGAACCCCATGTAATGGAGCATGATGCTGCTGTTCTTCACTCCCAACGCCTTCATAATGCCTACTTGGTTCCTTTGCGAATCAATGATTCGGGACATCGCGAGGAAGAGGATGATGGCTTCGATGATAAAGAAAACCAGGGGAATGACCTTGCTCATCAATTTGTTGTTGTGGACGGTTTGTTGGACCTGCGAATAATTGAATGTCCGTTCTTTGCTTATTTGGCTTACATAAGAAAGCTTTTGGGAATGAGCTTCAACGTTCTGGCCCAACCGGTCGATGCCGTACCCTTCTTCCGCATCGATCAAAACTTCATTATAGTAAAGGCTTCCGGCGATTCGGGGAACTCCAGCTTCGGCCACATAGGCGAATCCGGCCGTTTTATGGTCCTGGGTTTCGTTTTTTTTTGGCATATTCCACATTTTCGCCCAGGCCGCTGATGGTGAATGCCATTTCCTCGTCATCGACGCTTACCTGTAGTTGATCCCCGACTCTGAATTGATGTTCCCTGGCATAATGGGAATCAAGCAGGATCTGATTCTTGCTGGACGGAATGCTGCCTTCGATCATCGTAGGCGTATTTATGCTGTTGCTGGCCGGAATCGAATGGATTTTCAAGGTCGCTTTCGTAGTGCCAAAAGTTTGCGCCGCATCGAAGCTGTAGCGTCCTTCGACCTTTTTTACCCCTTCGATTTCACCCAGCTCCGACATGTCCTGCTTGGAAATGTGGTCGTAGTAAACGTTCAAGTCGCTTAGATTATGCGCATGGAAGTATTCCTTCGTATAAGCGCTGAGATGATCGCTTAGCGCAACCAGCCCCGTGTAGAAAAAAGCGCCTATGGCAATAACCAGCACAAAGGCAAGAAATTGGCCGATCGATTGCTTGATATCCCTTAATAATTTTTTGAATAAGTTCATTACCACTCAATCCCTTCAACGCTTTGCTTGTGCTCGTTGACCGTTACGCTTTCGATTTTTCCGCTTTTTACCGTAATGACTTTATCCGCCATCGGCGCAATCGCGGAGTTGTGCGTGACCAGCACAATACATTTTTTCGTTTCCGTGTTCAAATCCTGAAGAAGCTTCAAAACGGACTTGCCGGTCACATAATCCAACGCGCCAGTGGGCTCATCGCAGAGCAACAGCAAAGGGTTCTTGGCAACGGCGCGCGCAATGGCCACTCGCTGCTGTTCTCCTCCGGAGAGCTGGGACGGGAAATTTTTCATCCGGTTCTTCAACCCCACTTTCGTTAAGATCTCGTTGGCGTCCAGATGGTTTTTACATACTTCCGCGGCGAATTCAACGTTTTCCACAGCATTCAGATTGGGGATCAAGTTATAGAATTGAAAGACAAACCCTACCTTTTCGGCGCGATATCCCGTAAGCTCCTTCTCATTGAAGCCGGTAATATCCTTGCTGCCGACAGTCACCTTGCCCGAGGTAGCCGTATCCATGCCGCCAAGTATATTCAGAATCGTGCTTTTGCCGGCGCCGCTTGCACCCAGAACAACGACGAATTCGCCCTCGTTGATGGAAAAGTCGACGCCGTTCAGCGCCTTGATCGGCACTTCGCCTATTTTGTATTCTTTCGTTACGTTTTCAAATTCGATTAATGTTTTCACCGTTTCTATCTCCCCGTAATCGATTTGCCCTGCTTTTTGGTGCGCTCCCATTGGCAAATGCCCTTCAAAGTGTGTTAGTATGTTACTCATGTAGCACACTATAATTCGAACGCTATCCATTGTCAATAACTGGACCTCATGTAAAAAAATCGCCCTGCTCCCTGCAGGACGATGGGATATTGACAAATTTTCGCATCTACGTTATGGTTTCCTGCTAGATATGCAACAAACTACGATGCTGAGTGGTGAAGCAATGAACGTCACTTTCGACGAAAAGCAGCCCATTTTCCAACAAGTCGCGGATATCATCGAGGACGATATTCTCAACGGAACTTACCGGGAGGACGAGCAGATTCTTTCCGTTGCTCAGTTTTCCCAGCTGTTCCAAATCAATCCGGCGACCGTTGTGAAGGGGATCGGCCTGCTCGTGAATGAAGGTATTTTGTATAAAAAAAGAGGGCTTGGCATGTATGTCTCCTCTGATGCCAAGCTGAAGATTCAGAAGCAGCGAAGAAATCGTTTCTACAAGGAGCTGCTGTCCAATCTCATCTCTGAAGCCGACAAGCTCGAGCTGGCAACCGAGGATATCATCGAGATGATCAAACAGCTGAGGAAGGAATGAAATCATTGTGAGCATCGTGCTGAGCTGCGAGAAATTAACCAAAACATATGGCCGAACCTACGCCTTGCGGGATCTGGATCTACAGCTGGAGGAAAACGTTATTTACGGTCTGCTCGGACGAAACGGCGCTGGCAAAACGACCTTGCTCAACCTCATAGCAGGCGGACTGTTCGCTACCGATGGCACCATTGAGGCAAGAGGAAAAAAGCTGGGCAAAGGAGCGATTCCGGAGGATTGCTGTTATGTGCGTGAGAATAGCAAGCTGTTTGGAGGAGCTCGATTGATGGAGATTTTGCAGTTTGCTGCAACTTTTCATCCTCATTGGGACTGGGCGTTCGCTCATAAGCTGCTTCAGACGTTTCGGCTCGATCCCGACAAAAAAATCAAGCAGCTGTCCAGAGGCGCGGAATCGCTCGTAGGAAACATCATCGGTCTGTCCAGCCGATCGGCGTTGACCCTATTCGACGAACCGGTGCTTGGACTTGATGTGCTGATGCGCGAAAGGTTTTACAAGGAGCTGCTCGAGGATTACGCCAATCATCCCCGTACGATTTTGCTTTCTACGCATTTTTTGGACGAAATCGCCCCGATTGCAGAGCGAGTTTACATCCTGGACGAGGGCTCTCTCCTGCTTCATGAAGAGATGAATCAGATAAGCATGGCAGCTTATTTGATTCGAGGCCATTCGGATGCCGTGGCTGCGTTTACGGAAGGGAAGCGGGTATTGCATACCGAATCCTACGGCCACGGGAAGCTGGCCGCCATTTTCGAAAAGCTGGATGATGGGGACAGGCTGCAGGCGCGTCAACTAGACATTGCCCTGGAACAATTGACGCTTCAAAAGTTTTTCTCGTACTTGATCGAAGGAGGTCGCTGAATTGGGTTCATTGGCTGTTCATCTAAAGGCGACTTATTTGCAAGCGAGGATATGCATCTGGATGGTCGTTGTTTTCATCCTCCTTGGCAGGCTGGCGGGATACCGGCTGGACCAGCGCAGGGACTTGCGCTGATGGAGCAGGCCGGCATCGCCGCATCGGGACCTTACTTCGCCATGATCCGCATCCGCGCGGATTTAGGCGGAGGGAATTATTCCGCCAGGGACAAGGACTTGCTCGCCTACGCGATGATGAATATTTCCTGCGAGCTGCTGGAGCAGGAATGGGAGCCGATTCCCTGCCTGCTCCCCGGCTGGGAGGTCGGCGCCTTGATCGGCTGGAGCGAGGCCAAGTATGAGGACACGACGGTAAGCAAGGTGAACCAGCTCGACATGATCGGCCGCAGCCTGCACCATAATCTCGACAGCTACCTCCATCTGCCGGTCACGCTCGGCATCAGCCAGATCGCCCGGGGAGCCGAATTCCTGTCGATGCTCAGCGACCAGGCGGCGCGCGCGCTGGACTGGAGCGGCAAGCATCCGGACCAGAAGGTGTTCTATTACGGCGACTTCAGCTGGAGCGGCCCGCAGCAGGAGGCCAGCGACGAGGAGCTGTCCGCGCAGAGCAATCTGATCGTGGAGCGCTCCAAGCGCTATATCGAGGAGCACTACGCGCAAAAAGGGCTGACCTTGCACGAGGTCTCGCAGCGCAACCACGTCAGTCCCAATTACCTCAGCTACCTGTTCAAGAAAATAACCGGGAACAACCTGTGGGAATACGTCATCAAGCTGCGCATGGAAGAGGGGCGCCGGCTGCTCATGACGACCGACCTGAGGCGCTACGAGGTCGCGGAGCGCGTCGGTTATGAATCACCCGAGCATTTCAGCAAAATCTTCAAAAAGTACTACGGGCACAGCCCGAGCGAGTTGAAAAAATAGAAGTAAGATTCGCTACGATATGCATAGATACGCACATGTTCTCCCTTTCTCCTGGAATCTAAAATGAATAGATAAAGATAAGAAACAGGAGAAAGCGGGGAAAAACATGAGTCAAGACATCGTTGCGGCCACCGGGCCGCAGGCGCAGGCGGGCAGGGGCAAAGCCCGGACCCTGCTTCGCAAATACGGGTGGGGCCTGGCGTTCCTATTGCCTGCGGCCGCCATCTTCATCCTCTTTTTGTGGCTGCCGATCATCAAGGGATTCTTCTACAGCTTCTACCATATCGACTTCGTCAACGGCGACGAATTCGTCGGATTGGACAATTATCGGACGGTCTTCAGCGATCCCGACGTCTGGACCGCCGTCAAAAATACGCTCTATTATATGGCGCTATGCCTCGTTATGGGCTTCTGGGTCCCGATCGTATTCGCCATCGGAATTTCCGAGATCAAGCGGCTCCAGGGCGTGTTCCGCGTCGCGGCCTACCTGCCGAACGTCATCCCGGTCGTCGTCCTGTACGGGCTCTGGAGATGGATGTACGATCCTGTCGGACCGATCAACGCCGGCATCACGAGCCTGTTCGGAGGAGAGGGCGTCAGCTTCCTGACCGATACGAAGTGGTCGATGATCTCCCTCGTCTTCATGGAGACGTGGCAGCAATTCGGCTCCGCCATGCTCCTGTATCTGGCGGCCGTGCTCAGCATCCCGCGGGACTGGTACGAGGCGGCGGAGATCGACGGAGCGGGCATCTGGCAGAGGATCTGGCATATTACGCTGCCTTCCCTGCGCAGCCTGATCCTGCTCATGCTCGTGCTGCAGATCATCGGCACCTCGCAGGCTTACCAGTCGCAGCTGGCGATTCTGGACGGCGGTCCGGTCAAGGCTACGCTGACCTACGCGCTGCTTATCGTCAAGTATGCGACCACTCGTCTCGATATGGGTGTCGCTTCCGCGATGGGCGTGCTCATGTTCATCGTTCTTGGCGCTCTGGCGATCGTTCAATACCGCCTGGACCGGAAAGGGGACCGATAACATGAGCAGCATGGACAGAGGCATTCTTTCGGAATTCGATCTCAAGCGCAAAGGAACCCGCGCGGGGTATATCATCATGCTCGTCGTCATTTTCCTGATGGCGGCATCCATGGTGTATCCGGTTCTTACAACGGCTTTCAACGGACTCAAGGACAACGCGGAGGTCAATTCGTTCCCGCCGCATTTCCTGCCGCAGACATGGGAATGGGGCAACTTCGACGAGGCGTGGAATTACATCGCGCTTCCGACCTTCCTTCGCAATACGCTGCTCATATTCGGCGGCAACATGATCGTATCGGTGCTGGTGCTCGGAACGGCTTCCTTCAGCCTCTCGCGCCTCCATGTGCCGAAGCGCCGCAGCATCGAGATGTTCTTCATGATCACGCTTTTCATTCCGCCGACGACCTATCTGATTCCGAACTTCCTCAACCTGAAGGATCTCGGTCTTCTGGATTCGTTCTTCGCCTTCTGGCTGCCGGCCGGCGCCAACGCGTTCTTCCTGCTGCTGCTCAAAAATTTCTTCGACGGAATCAGCATGGAAATCTTCGAGGCGGCAAGAATCGACGGAGCTTCCGAGCTCAGCTGCTTCATCCGCATCGCCGTGCCGCTGTCGCTGCCGATCTTCGCGACGCTGGCCATCTTCGTCTTCTCGACCGCATGGAACGACTGGTTCTGGCCGTCGCTCATCATGCACAAGGACAGCCATTATCCGCTGTCGACGGCGATCTACAAATACGTCATCCAGGCGAAAATGCTCAACCTCAACATCAAATTCGCCATTCTGACGCTCGTCATGCTGCCTCCGATCGCCGTCTTCCTCGTCTTCCAGAGGTTCATCATCCGAGGCCTGCATCTGGGCGGAGTGAAAGGCTGACTTCATCGTAACGACACACATAATGACCATAGAATCGCACATCGTACAATGAATACGCATCCATTATGATGGTTTTGCAAGCTATTCCAGATGAACGCCATTTTATCCATGTTCAAGAAAAGGGGAGTTACACGTGCGCAAATCGACAGCGATCCTGAGCTGCCTGGTGGCGACCAGCGTTCTGCTGGGAGCCTGCGGCAACGGCAACAACGGCAACAGCGGCAGCGGCAACGCGAATACCGGGGGAGCTTCGAGCCCGTCGCCGGCAGTGAGCGAGCCGGCCAACAACACCGCCTCCAATGACGGAGCGGCCGCTCCGGCCGAGGAAGACATCAAGAACAAGAAAATCACGATCAGCATCTATTATCCGCTTCCTGACCAGACGGAGAAGCGCAAATCCGAGGACGACAAGATCGCCCGCTTCCAGAAGGAATACCCGAACGTCACGATCGTCAAATCGGACTGGCATTACAATGTCGACGAAATCGGCGTGAAGATGGCGGCCAACGAAGCTCCGACGTTCTTCAACACGTTCGCGACGGAAGCCGGCTTCCTCGTGCAGCGCGGCTGGGCGGCGGACATCACGGATCTGTGGAACAAATACCCGTTCAAGGACGACATCAATCCGACGCTGCAGAACCAGTTCGTCAAGGACGGCAAAGTATTCGGCATCGTCCAGAACGGGTATTCGACCTCGACCGTCGTCAACAAAAAGCTGCTTGAGGCCAAAAGCGTAGCGGTCCCGTCCTACGACTGGACTTGGGACGACATGCTGAATACGGCCAAAGCGGTCGCCGATCCGAAAAAAGGCGTCGCCGGCATCGCTCCGATGGGCAAAGGCAACGAGTCGGGCTGGAACTGGACCAACTTCCTGTTCGAAGCAGGCGGCCAGATCCAGACGACGGACGGCGGCAAGGTAACGGCTGCCTTCAACTCCGACGCAGCCGTCAAAGCGCTGCAGTTCTACCAGAAGCTGCGCTGGGAAGCCAACGCCATTCCGAAGGACTGGGCGCTCGGCTGGGGAGACGCGGTCGGCGCGTTCGCTCAAGGGCGTACGGCCATGGTCATCGCCGGTGCGGAAGGCGTGCTGGATCAAGCGCTCAACCAAGGCGGCATGAAGCCTGAGGACGTCGCCACCTACCCGATGCCTGCGGCTGAAGCCGGCGGCAAGCATTCCGGCATTCTGGGCGGCGACTATCTCGTCATCAACCCGAACGCCTCGAAGGATGAGCAGGAGATGGCGTTCCGCTACATCACGTTCGACTACTTCTCCGACAGCTACCTGAGCGCGGTCGAAAAGGATATCCAGGCCCGCCAAGCGGACAAAAAGTACTATATCCCGCCGCAAATGAGCTACTACAAAGAGGATTCGGAATACGGCAAGAAGCTTCAAGCGATCTACGACAAGTACACCAACGTGTACAAGTACGATCCCGAATCCAACAAGCTGCTCGACGGCAACCCGGAAGCCCAGTACAACACGCAGGAATACTACGCCGAGATGACCAACATCATCCAGGAAGTATTCTCCAAGAAGGATGTCGACTTCAAAGCCAAGCTGGATGCGGCTGCCAAGACGATGCAATCCAAGTACTACGACGCGATCAAAGTCCAATAATGCTTTCCACTTTAATGTAGAAAGAAGCCGGATCTGCCAAGCGCAGATCCGGCTTTTTCCTGTCGGGCCGGGCCGGGCGCAGCAGCCTGCAGCGCTCTTTGAGATCAAAGGGACATGAACATGAAATCTTCATTTGCGACTTTCTAAAGATAACCATATACTAAATAAAAATCTTTAGAAAAAGACGACAAAGGAAGAGGGTTTTGCCATGATTACTCATTATGCGAATGTGCAGCTTCATACGGTGTCTCTGGAGGGCGTCAGGCAGTTCTACGGGGAGCTTCTGCAGCTTCCGGTCGTCTACCGGTCGGACAGCGAGATCCGTTTCCTGGTCGCCGATCGAAGCATCCTTTCCTTTGTGGAGACGTTCGAGCCGATCTCACCCGCCCATCTTGCTTTCGCGATTCCCTATTCCCGGTTCGAACGGGTAGTCGAATGGGCCGAATCCCGGCAGCTGACCTTTTTGAAATGGGAGGATGGCCGCGCCATCGATGATTACGAGACGGGCAAGAACATCTACTTCCGCGACGGCGACGGCCATCTGCTGGAAATCATCACCGACAGGGAAGGGGATGCAGGCTCTGCGAGCCCTTTTTCGGCGGATTTTCCGGTTCTTTTCATCCGGGAGGTCGGATTTCCGGTCGAATCCGTCCCGGAGTTCAGGCAGAAGCTGGTGCATCTCCTGGGCTTCGAGCTGCGAGGGGAGCCTACCGACACGTTCACCTTCGCGGTCGGCGGGACCGCCTACGCGGTCGTCGTCTCGAAGAAGCGCCGCTGGATTCCGATCGGCATGATCGCGCTTCCTCCGCGTGTGGGCGTGACGCTCGGCTTCAACCGCGCCGCCGACTGGAGCGAGATCACTTCCAGGCTGTACGCCTCCGGTGTTCCTTACGAGGAGAACGGAGAGGGCGGTGGAAGCTTCACGCTGGAAGGCTACAGGTTCCATCTGGTTTATGAGGCAGAGAAGCAGGGATAGGGAGGCTTGTCTTGGGACCGTTAAGCGGAAAACAGGCTTCAATTCGTCCATAATAAGACGCCCATCAGTCAGTAGCCGGGCAGGAGGGGATGGCAGTCTCCTCTTTTTTGTCGTCCAGGCAGCAACAGATTGCTTCCAGATATCGTCAAGTAAAGGATAGAGATGATCTGCCGGAGGTGCTTCTATTGATTGCCCAAGTGGCCGCCGTATCCCTCTTCACGATGCTGATCCATATGGCAGAAACGCTGACCTATTCGCTAAGGCTCGCTGGAGTAAGGCTGCGCAAGCTGGCCGTCGCCATGTCGCTATCCGGCATCGTGCTGCTGATTTCCCGCACCTCCAACATGATCCAGGCGCCGATGACCGGCAAGATCATCGACGGGGCGCGGCTTCATCCTGACTTCCATCTGGCCGGCCAGATGAGATTCATTCTGGCGGCGGCGACGGCCGGGACGCTGCTGGCCATCGTGCTGTTCCCCACCGCGGTAAGGCTGTCCGCGCGCCTGATCGCCCATATGGAGCAGGCTGGCTCCATTCCCCGSCTGAMYGCCACGATCGTGAAGATGAACTTCCGGCTGTTGGCTTTGAAGCCGATTGGCAAACCGTTTGCTCCGCGAACGACGGTCACGTACTCATGAGCCTTGAAATAACCGAGAAGGATGATG
>NZ_CBRA020000188.1:0-8876 GCF_000469945.2 Paenibacillus sp. P22
TCGGATGGACCTACGTCAAGAAAGTAGACAATCGGTAACGGACACCTTTAGGAAATCTGCTTAAAAGTAGTGTCCACTTTTTATTCCAGCTGCAAAGTTACCTTAAACTCAAGGAATAAGACGGAAAATTCGTCTTATTCGTTCCTATTTACCCTAAACTCAAGAAATAGGACGGAAAAATTCGCTCACTCATGTGAACACTTCCATCTACGGTTATTAGTAGTTGTCCGTTATCGGATGTTCCAAGCTGGTGCCAGCAGAAGGGACGTCCTTTTTTTTTGATCTCTAGCGGCTCTTGTTCCAAGTACCGGCCAAGCCGGTTCGACGAAGCCCATTCGGATAGTGGTTTTTCAGCTGGCCGGCTGCAACAAGATCTTGATGCGGCGAAGAAGCGGCGTCATCGCCTTAAGCCGACATCTGTCGAGGCTTGCTCAACATCCCTATTTCTCCGCTTGCGGAACGACCCGCTCAACCACCGCTCGGGTCCCGCCGGGCGAGCGTAATGCCGAAGCATCTCTCCAGCGCCTCCGCATACTTCTCCTCATCGGCTGGCGTCTCTATCCGAACCGAATCGAGCTCGAAGATGCGGAATTCACCTCCGAGCAGCGTGTTGCGGCCATGCGGAGTCCGAATCGAAGCCTTGTTCTCCTGCCGGAACGGCGAGTCGGGGGCGTGCTCGCACCAGAACGATGCGGCGGCGAAATCCATCGGAAGATGCGGTTCCTCCGCAAAGCTGTACACCCAGTCCCACTCGCCCCGCTTCCGCTCCCAGAGCATCCAGCCGTAGACCTCGTCCCGAGTGAAGCGGTAGGCTTCCGCGTCCTGCTCCTGCACGGTTCCTTCCTGGATGATCAAGGGGTAGATCGGCGACCCGGCGCCTGCGCCGACATCGCACATGTACCGCTGCCCGTCCAATGCGACCTGAAGGATATGATGGCGCCGCTTGGGGGGCAGCACGCTCTCGTCCCTCCAGAAGCGGCCAAAGTAGCTCGTCACCCGGAAGCCCAGCGCTTGCAGCAGAGCCCCGAACAACGCGTTCTGCTCGAAGCAGTAGCCGCCCCGGCGGCGCCTGACGATCTTGTCGTACAGATCTTGGATCGACAGAGAGATCGGGATGCGGCCCACGACATCCAAGGTTTCGTAAGGAACCGTATGGACATGGCATTTCTGAAGGGCAAAAAGCGTCTCGGCGTTCGCCTCGCGCGAGCCCGAATACCCGATGCGATCCAGATAGGCATCGATCATCGGCTCGGACAGGGGTTCGGCATCCGGCAAAGGCAAAGGCTGCACGTTCAACGATAGCACCTCGATTCGGCGTTTTCCTAGTTGTACCACACCTGGCGCGCAAGTTGAACCCCTTTATGCAGCACACAAAGCCGCTATAATCTATCCAAAAAACACAGAGTCGTCGGCTTTCGCTTTGCGTTTATCCTTCGATGCGGCCATCTTTTTTTCAACCAGGCGAGCTAGTTTCAATGCGCCTTGATCGATATATTTCATATAATAGTGAGACAAAATAAATAAGGGAACCATCGAAACAGTAAACGTAATGGCATAGGCAAGATTATAGCTGAAATGATGAATCACTTTACTGAACATAAACGCGGAGAACGTATTCAGGAAAGTGAAATGAATGAGATAAAGAGAAAATGAAACCTTCCCTAAATAAGCAAGCTTTCCCCACCCAAACAGATGCTGCAGCACTTTTAGACGAAGCAGTGCAAACAAAATAAGGACAGAACCTAGTGTTCGTGCAAGAAGTCGCGGATCGATATTGAATTGAATCCATTCATTGATATATTTAATTCCTATTTCTATCGGTTCGTACATCGTGCCCATTAATGGAGTATAAGGCGCCGAACCTAAGTAAATTCCCAATAAAAGCCCAAGTACCGGCGCTATTTTAGTTTGGACCCATTTGTGCTTGAGCAGATCGGCAAGCAGCATTCCCCACAAAAAAGCGACAAAATAGGTTTGAATCAAAGCAATGGATAAGACCGCATATACGATCCATCTTTTTCTTAGTCGTCCAAATAAAGCAAGAAAACCGAAAATCAAAAAAAGAACCTGCCAGCTCATAGCTCATGGTCCAAAGGACTGGATTGTAAGGATGGGCTTCAAACCGGAAAAACGGATCAAAAATAGCGGCCTTCATAACGGTATATGGATTGGTATCCAAAGCGTAATAATTCTTTTTCATATCCGTCCATGTTGTTCCCCCTATTTCTTGGAGATGAAAGGCATTCATAATAAGGGCTACATACACAAGCAATACTGAAACAGCCGCCGGCACAGCTAGCCGAATGTACCTTCGTACGGCGCTGGATTGCAGCATCTTTAGATAGGTATCGCTATCCATTTCTTTTTCAACCATTTTAACGCTGAGCACATAACCGCTCAGCACAAAAAACAGACAAACGGCAAATTGACCGTTAAAAAATAAATTGACGGGAGAATGGCCGTACCAGACATCCCACTTGAAATGAGCCTGCTGCGGTTTTCCATTTAACGCAGCCGGATAAAACACTTGGATGTAGTGCGAAACAACCACGGCAAATGCCGCAAGTCCCCTGATTCCGTCTAAATACAATCGCTTTGTTCCCGATGTCTTTTTGTTCATTTTTCTCCCTTCTTTCACGAATCAAACTATTATAACATGCTAACTGCGTGAGTCCTTTGATACTTTTGTGCACAAATTAAAAAACAATACAGATACAACACGTGTTGTATCTGTATTGCAAGATCATAACGCTATTTTCTTACTTCTATTTCACCACTTAGTGTCAGAACTTTTAAGTACAATTTGCCCTTTTGGTAGACCTAATCCACCGTATATAGTCACTGTATAAGTGCCAGAAGGAACAAGTGGATTACTATCATTATTAATAAATTCTTTTCCTGTTCCATCTGCAGAAATGGTTTCATTAAAGATAACCGTATTCTTGCTATTGTGTTTTACTTCGACTCTAAATGATGCAGTTCCTGTATTTTTTGCATATAGCTTATATTTGGAGCTCCAATTGTCACACTAAAGCTATTTGTTGGGTCGGTTTTATTTCCTAGTAAATCCCAAGTAAGTGTATCCTTTATTGCATAGGGAGTAATTTCAATAGCCTTATTTCCTTCTTTGGATGCTGTATCTGCATTTGCCAAAACAGCGCTGGAGGCTCCAGTAATAAGTGAAATAGCCAAAGTAGTCGTACCCACAATCTTCAAAAATTTGTTTTTCATTAGTTTACTTTCCTTTTTAATTTGGGATTTAATTACAATTTTATTATATGTTATATACTGGATAATGGAATGATCTTCTAGAACTATTTGATTTGGTTCTAATGGTTTATTTTTAAAAAATAAAATTTTCATTATTTAGTCATATAGTATTAAGAAGCGCATTTATCGCTGCATGACAGTTATTAATCAAAGAGACGCAAAAAGAACATACGGGATTCGTATGTTCTTTTTGCGTCTCTTCTTGGGGTTCAAATACGCTCGCCTTGGAGCGGCCTTTCCATTCCTGTACGGTTAGGCATCGCCTATAACGACTCCTTGTTCACACGTCTCTCGCTTGCTTCCAGCGAAAAAGGTCAGACCTTCCGCTGCTCCCCCACCGTAGCGCCGCGCTTCACATCGAGCCGTTCCTTATATTCCACCTGGCCGATGTCGCAGCCTTCCCCGATCGTGATTCGGCTGCCCCGCACGATCCCTGCGCGGGTATGCTCAAGATGAATATCGTCGCCTTCGATGATGGAAGCCTCAAGGACCGCATCCGACGAAGGACGGAAAACGAGGCTGAGCGGACTAATGACGCTTCCGCGAGCGACCTCGATCCTTCCGCCTCCGATTTCCTTGGCCGAGGAGTTCTGGTACAGCTTGATGTCGATGTCCCCGGCGTTCAGCAGGCCGCCGATCGCGAACATCCCTTTAGGCCGGAACCGCTCCGCTCCGCAATCTCCCTCGACTCTCAAGCTGCCGCGCAGGCTGATGTCTCCGGCCTTGAGAGCGCCGCCCACCTCGACATCCCCCGCTCCCGCCAGCTCGCCGATCTCGGCATCCCGTCCGACGATCGCCTTCCCGGTCAGCTTCACCGTTCCGGCGCGCAGAGCTTCCGAGACCCCGTCGCCTACGAGCCGGATGCTCCCCGCGCCGAGACTGCCCTTGATGTCGTACGTGCCGATGCATCTCATCTCGCTGCATGCGATGCCGCCGCTCACGACGGCATCGCCGACGATCCGGACCTTATCGTAGCTGCCTCCCAACGTAGAGGAGGTTCCCGTCAGCTTCAGATTTCCCTGGTAAGGGCTTGCAGAATCCTTATTCACGGCCAATCCCTCCTTTCGGCGCTACAGCCGGGCATTACTTTTCACAACGGAGCCATCCGACAGCTCGAAGCTCTCCTTGTATTCCACCAGGCCGATCTCGCAGCCCGGTCCGATGCGGACGACTGCGCCGCGCACCACTCCGGCCGCCGTGTTCTCCAGGTAGATATGATCGCCTTCGATGACTTGCGCGGTGAGACTATTCTCCAACGACATCGGCAGCAGCTTCAGCCACCTTGAAGACGATTTCTCCAGCTCGATGACCTCGATCGTGCCGCCTCCGATCTCGCGGATGCTGCTGCTTCCTTGCAGCATAAGCTTGATCTCGTCCGCATTGAGCGAGTCCATCTGCAGCTTGCCGTTCGAGGCCAGCCTCTCCGCCTCGACGCTCCCGTGGACGGTGACGCTGCCGTTGATCCCGATCGACTCCGCCGCCAAGTTCCCCTCCAGCTTGAGCTTGCCTTCAACCGTGCATCCTTCCGTCCGAAGCGGCCCTTCAATCGTCACCATTCCATTGATGACGGTCTTCCGCGCCTCCACGCCGCCCTTCACCGTCGCCTTGCCGTTCACGACGAATTCCTCTTCGCAGGACAGAGCTCCGTTTATCGTGCCCACCCCGTCGATCTGAACCGCTCCAACGTCTCCGCCGGAGGATACGCCGATTCCGGTGATGATCAAATCATTCCTCGTTCCCATTTGAATCCTCCATTCGCCCTTCCTGGGCCGATAGTTTCAGCTTCAGCTCTTCGGTCTTCTTCGCGATCGGGATTCGCAGCGCGATCTTGGCATCCTTCTCCGCATAGAATTCCCGGTCCCCGGACAGAAGCAAGGCAAAAGACATGCCCATTTTGCGCAGCAGCACCAGCTCGCCTTCATACTCCTCCAGCCGGCCAAGATTATCCAGCAGCACGGCCAGCATGGCCTTGCCCTCTTCCAAATGAATCTGTCCTGTCTGTAGGCTGCAGTCGAACACGTACAAAATCAGCATCTGCTGGAAGCTGTACGTATGCGGCGTCCCCAGGTAGGGCTCGCTGTACTCCAGCGCCGTTCGCGAAACAATGTTGCGCGAAAGAAGATCTCCACGGCTCAAATCCACCTCTGCCGGAGCCGGCGAGAACAGATCCGCCATCTCGTCCAGCGACAGGCCTTCCTTCATGTTCATGATCTGACGGATGCGTCCCAGCACTTGCTGGCGGGGGAAAAAGGTTTCCTGCCCTGTAAACGCGGATCTGCGGATAAACCAATCCTCCGGCAGCAGCTGCTTGCGCTTCCACCGGTACAGCTGTCCATAGGAGATGCCGGTCATCTCCAGCAGTTCTTTCTTGGAAATCAAGTCTTCCTCCATGAGGCAGCCTCCCTTGCTGCTAATAACGTAACATAACATTGTTACGTTGTAAATCCGTTTCTAGCCGGAGCGGATCTCCTTCTACAGAAGGAGGCGGGCGGGATCTCGACGGAAAAGCAAAAAAGCTCCGCGATCTCTCGGGCGGAGAGATTAGCGGAACCCGGCTTGACAGGGACAGACAGAACGGTTGAATCTAAATTGAAACGGAACGTTTGGATCTAAATCGGATTGGATCCGGCTGAATCATGAGGATCTGTTTCCAGCATGAGCTTTTTCAGCGCGGCCGGTAGCTCACGAAAGCCAGCTGCCGGCTGTCCGGCGACCAGGAGTTGACGTTCATCGTCCCCTGTCCGCCGAACAGCTCGGCCAGCACCCGGGAGGGACCGCCTGCGGTCGGCATGAGGCGAAGCTCCACCTGCTTGTTCGGAGGATGGTCGGCTGGGGCGACATCGCCCTTGCGGTAGGCGATATAGGCGACGGATCGGCCGTCCGGCGAGACATGGGGAAACCAGTTGTTGCTCTCCTCGTCCGTCATTCTCGTCTGCCGCCCGCCGTCCGCGTCCATGCGCCAGATCTGCATCAGGCCGCTGCGGGTGGAGTTGAACCAGATGTGCCTGCCGTCCGGCGAATATTCCGGCCCGTCGTCCAGTCCGGGCGTATCCGTCAGCCTGGTCTCCACCCCGCCGAGGACAGGAATCGTGTAGATGTCGTACGCATCGTCCCGCTCGGCGCAGTAGGCCAGCATGCGGCCGTCCGGCGACCAGCCGTGCAGGTAGCTCGGCGCCATCGGCGTCACGAGCACCGGCTGTCCGCCCGCCAGCGGAAGGACGTAGATCCGGGATTGCCCGTCCTCCTCGGCATGATGGCTGACAGCGACCTGCAGGTTGTCCGGAGAAAGCACATGGTCGTTGTTGCACCAATCGGCGAAGCCGGAGTCGATCGGAGCGCTTGTCCGGCCTGCCAGATCGAACGAATGCAGCAGGCCGCAGCTGTTGTAGATCAGCCTTTTGCCGTCGGCCGTCCAGTTCGGCGCTTCGATGAGCTCCTCGAATTCGGCCAGCACGGTACGCTCGCCCGTCCCGATATCCAGCGTCTCGAGGATGCTGACGACGCCGCGGTCTTCCTTCAGGCGCGCTCCCTGCCTTCTTCTAGTTTTCATGGCTTTGCGCCTCCGCTCTGCAAAGTGGATGGATCAGATCGGCATTTCCTTGCCTTCGTAATCGACGAAATGGAACTTCGGGTGCAATTCCGCCTTGCGCTCGATCAAGTCCAGAATGCCCGCCGCGCTGCGGCGAGGATCCGTCGGAGCGCTCTCGCCGCCCATATCCGTCCGCATCCAGCCCGGATGCACGCTGAGCACCTGCACGCCGCCCGCGCCCAGCAGGCTGCGCAGCTGCTCGGTAAACATGTTCAGCGCCGCCTTCGTAATGCCGTACGGGTAGTCGCCGGGATAAGCATGGGTCAAGCTGCCCGCCTCGGAGGAAATGTTGACGATGGAAGCCCGAGGCTGGAGCAGCAGCGGCAGCAGATGCTTCACGACGCGCATCGGCCCGTACAGGTTGATGTCGAAGGAATGCTCGACATCCTTCATGTCGAGCTCCTCGATACCCGTGTCGCGAGCCTTCAGCACCGCTGCGTTGTTGACGATGGCGCCGAGCTGCATGCCCTCCCGCTTGAGCGAGGCGGCCAGCTCCGCGATTCCATCTTCGTCTCTCACGTCGAGACGCACGCTTGCCAGCTTGCCTGGAAAGGCCGCCTCAAGCGCCTGCATCGCCTCGCTCTTGTCCTGCGGCTCGCGCATGCCTGCGAGGACGTAATGGCCGCGCTCCAGAGCTTCGGCAGCGAGCTCCAAGCCGAGTCCCCTCCCGGCTCCCGTAATGAGAATGTTCATGTCCGTGTTCCCTCCTTGGATCGGGCAGGCTCCTGTCCATCCTATTGGCGGATTCAGGTGCAGTCCCGTCGGGCTAAATACCGTCTATCCATCGTCCGCTTCGGTTGCGGGCAAGTCCATGCGGCCTTGCTTCTAGTCGTTCTCCAACAGCTCCACGAGCACCTTCAGCTGCGGAATCGTATCGATGTAGGCGTACCGGCCTCCGGTATACTCGCCCTTCTGCTGCAGCGGGAAGCCCTTGCCCTCCAGCAGCATGATCTTCTCCTTCATCCCTTCAATGACAAAAGCGATATGATGGGGGCCTTCCCCATGCTCATCGAGGTAGTTCCTCCATGTGCTGGGATGCTCGTCCGGCTCGATCAGCTCCAGCTGCAGCGAGCCCATGTCGATGAACGCCAACTTGGCGCGGGCGGGGCTGGGCGCTCCCATGAATTCGGTCTGCGCGGTGTCGGCCGCATCGGTCAGCATCGCCTCCGGCTTCGGAATGCCGAAGAAATCCGCGTAAGCCTGGCTGACCTTGTCGATATCGTGGACGAGAATTCCAATCTGCGTAATGACGTTGTTTCCAAGCAATCCTGCCATAGGGAGCAGCTTCCTTTCCAGTTTGGGAGTTGTTGTCTCTCATGCGAATCCCCTTGTCGATGTCTTGCGGTCAAATCCTCCGGCAAGAATCCCGGATGACGAGGCTGCAGTCCTGCCTGATGGAACGGACGAGGCTGGCGGCCAGACCCTGATTATCCTCGTCCGCATCGGACTGTCCTTGCTCGATCTCTCCGATCAGCGCCGAGGTCAGCCTCTGCAGCATCTCCCCCATGTCGAAGCGGATCGTCGTGAGCGCAGGCTGATGCCGGCTGCTGAGCGGATGGTCGTCGAAGCCGATGACGGACATCCCCTCCGGCACGGCCAGCCCCTGCTCCCGCAGCGCCCGGATGGCGCCGAAGGCTACGCTGTCATTGGCCGCGATCARSKCGGCATGAGCCGGGATGACGTATGGAGCGGCAATCCGTATCGCTTTTCTCATCCGTCTTAACCTCCATCCGCATAATGACAAGCGCACATAGGTTATCCTTTTGATTTCAAATGTATAATGCTTTCTTCTTGGAAAATAATACGGGCATTACCATCTTGCAATCAGGAGGAATCTATCCGCATGGATACAGACAAGCAGGCTCCGGCGCGGACCGGAAGGATCCCGTCCAGGAGCCGTCGCAGGTCCGCGCGTTTCCCTATGTTGGAGCCGAGGGCGATATAGGCCCTGCTGTCCCTTGAACGGATAAGCGCAGCCAGGCTGCTTGGGGTTCACGATGGCATCGGCATCGGGAAG
>NZ_CBRA020000189.1:0-5778 GCF_000469945.2 Paenibacillus sp. P22
GCTCAATTCGATCCAAGCTTCGAGAAAGCGGCTCCCAAACAGAATGCTCAACTGAATTTTTCGGATAGCGTTTCTCGATCGTCGCCTTGGCGGTCTTGGTGAAGCGATGCTGGATGAGCTCGAAAGTCAGATCGGGAATTCCGGCAGGCAGCGTCTTGGCCAGGTTTTCCAGCAGCTCGGCATACCCTTCCTCCCAGCTGAAGGGCCTTCTGGGCATAGCGGAATTCGGAATGGCAGGTGAGCACGACCGTCTCCAGCCTCATCCCCTCTTCCTTCACCCACTCCATCAGCTCCAGGCCGCTCTGCTCCGGCATCTCGATATCGCAGATCATGATGTCGATGTCATGCTTCCGCAGCATCTCCTTGGCCATGTCGGCATGGTAGGCCTCATAGACCTCGTCGATCCCGGCCTCCTGCCAGGATACGCCGGCCATCAATCCTTTGACGGCATAGATTTCATCGTCCACAATCAGCGCCTTCATGCTGCGTCTCCTCCTTGGGTCATCCTGCCTGGCGATTGTCCGCGGCCTGCTCTTCCGGAAGGCCGAGGGTGACGAGCGCTCCCCGCTCCGCTCCGTTCTCGAATTTCAGCGACACTGCGGCTCCATAAAACAGCCGGCAGCGGCGAGCGACATTCCATAAGCCCACATGGCGCTCCCCCGGCTCCTGCTCCTCCACGCGCGCTGCGAGCCTCTCCGCCATTCCGGGAGCGAACCCTTTGCCGTTGTCGGCCACGTCGATCCGGATGCCGCCGGCAGCCGCTCCCTCTCCAGAGGCGCCGTTCCGGCTCACCGCGATCAGGATCCGGAAGGGACCTCCGCCGCTGGTGGAGAAGCCGTGGACCATCGCGTTCTCGACGATCGGCTGGATCGATAGAGGCGGCAGCAGATAATTTTCCAGCCCTGCCTCCACCTTGAAGTCGAACTCCAGCGTCTCCGGGAATCGATGCTTCTGGATCGTCAGGTAGTCGCGGATATGCTCCAGCTCCTGATGGATCGTCACGGAAGCTGCGGCCGTATTGATCGTGAACCGGAAATACCGGACCAGATGGAGCGCGATGCTCTGGATGATGTCGAAGCTGCGGATCTGGGCGAGCTGATAGACGATATTGAGCGAGTTCATGAAGAAGTGAGGCTGGATCTGCGCCTGCAGATGCTTGAGCTCGGCCTTCTGGGTACGGATCTGCTCCTCGTAGATGTCGATCTTCAGATGCTCGATCTGCGAGGCCATGCCGTTGAACGTCTCGTTGATCGTGACGAATTCCGGCAGCCGGCTGTCCGGCAGGCGGGCGCTGAGATCGCCGGAGCGGATCTTGCGCATGCCCTTGATCAGCCGGTGCATCGGCACGACGACCGCACGCTGCAGATAGTACAGGTACATGGCGAGCAGAATGGCGGCCAGCACCGGAACTGTGTAGGTCAGATAGCGGAAATACGGAAGCCCTTCGAGCAGCGACTTCTCCGGCACGAGCAGCACCAGCCTCATGCCCGCCATCCGCGAAGGCTGGGCGACGAGCAGATACGGCTGCGGAAGCTTGGCGATCGTATACGCCCCGGCGGCCGCTTCCGTATCCGCAGCCGCCCCCGGTCGCCTGCAGCTCATCGCGGAGGCCGGCCTTGAGCGTCGTCAGCGGCAGGCTGCCGGAATGGCCTCCGAGCAGCACGGCTTCCCCTTTGCCGCTCTCGCCGAGGGCATGGAGCGGCTTCATGAGCCGGTCGAGATCGACCCACGCTCCCGCTGCCGAGCCGTAGCCCGTGTCGACGATGCGCACAAGGGCATGGGAGCCGTTCAGCTCCGTCACCGTCCAGCCGCTGAACGGAGTGTCCGCCCCCGCTCCCGCCTTCAGAATTTCATGCAGCCTGGACTGGATATCCCGCTTCCGCTGGAAGCTGACCGACTGCTGCTGGGAGACGAAGAGATCGTCGTACTTGGAGCTGTAGGCGAACAGCACATCCGCCGCCTCGTAATAGTTCGAGTTGACCCCGAGATCGGCGGCCATCTGCGTTTTGGCCCGGTAGTAATCCCAGCCGCCGCGCTCGTTCTGCGACAGCGACAGCAGATCGCGGTTCTGCTCGGCCGTCTTGAACAGATAGTTTTGGATTTCCTCGAGCACCTTGTCCATGTCGTTCATGTACATCGTCAGCAGGCTCCGGTTGGACTGGGCCACCTGGGAGCGCACGACCGTCGTCGAGTACAGATTGTTCCAGAGCAGCAGGATGACGAGCGGCGCCGTGACGACCGCGAACCCGATGATGAGCCGCGTGCGCAGCGTAGCCTGAGGGAGCCGGAAGCCCTTCATCGGCCGCCCTCCTTGCCCGCCGCCGTCTTCGAGGCGAGCCACTCGTCCAGCTGGCGCTGCTTCTCCGCGATGACCCGGTCAGCTCCCGCGGCCTTCAGCTTCTCCACATACATCGGGATGACCAGATCGGGATCCAGCTCTCCCGCGATGATGGCCGGAGCGAACTCCTCGTCGACGCGGCTGCAGGCCGCGATCTCGCTCGTGACCCGGTCCGGGTTGAAGACGAAGCCGAGCGCCCGGGACGGCTCCGCTTCCTCGTTGAACCGCCTGTACTTGGTCCAGAGCTCCGGATCCTCGTTGTCCCACAGATAGGAATGGAGCTGATTGCCGAACATCCAGGGCAGGTTCAGGTTGTAGCCTACCGTCCGGGAGTCCACCCCTTCCGGATAGCCGATCCGGCCGTCCGCACGGACGACGTAATGCTTGCCCTCGATGCCCCAATCGAGCAAATTCAGCAGATAAGGATCCGTATAGAGCAGATCCAGCAGCTGCATCGCCTTGCCCGGATGGCGGGAGGTGCGGGGGATGGCGAACATCGCGCTCGTCACGTCGGCCGTCGTCGTGTACGGCTTGGTCAGCTCCACCGTCGCCATCGGCATGCCGGTGTTTCTCGAAGCCTGGATCTCGAAGCCCGGCTTGATCGACTCGGCGAAGGAAAAGGCGGCGCCTGCCTTGACCGCTTCGTATTCGCTGTCCCTCGACGTCACGGCGTCGGCGTTCAGGTAGCCGTCGAGATGCCATTGGTGCATCAGCTTGGCGTTGACCCGGTACGCTTCGGTCGCCACCATGTTCACGACCTTCGTCCCGCCGCCCTCGCGCTGGAGAGCGCCGGGTCCGTCCCCGAGCATGTCGAACAGGCCGTACTGCATGAGGAACGTGAACGGACTGCGGTCGGAGCGCACCTGCAGCGGCGTCACCGACGGCTCGCGCCGCTTGATCGTCTCCAGCACGGGACCGAGATCCGCGAGAGATTTGATGGAAGCCAGCTTGATTCCGTATTTCTCCGTGAGATCCCGGCGCATGACGATCCCCTTGCTCGCGGCGAACTCCTTGTTGGTCGGGATGGCGTACAGCTTGCCCCCGATGCGGCTGGCGTCGAGAATATCGGGGTTGACGATTCCTCTGATTCCCCCGCCGTATTGCCGCAGCAGGTCGTCCAGGGCAATGAAGCGGCCTCTGGCCACCTCGTCGCCGAACTTCATCCAGCCGGCCGTGAACATGAGATCGACCTGGCTGCCCGAGGCGTAGACCAGGCCGGTGCGGTCCCACCAGCTGCCCATGTCGACCGGACGGATTTCGACGGCGGCATTGATTTTCTCCTGCAGGTAGTTGTTGATTTCATTCTGAACCTGCGGCAGATCGTCCGGCACGACGCTCGCGGGAAACATCATGACGAGGCGGTCGGGAGCGGCGGCCGAGGCCACTCCGGACGGAGCGGTGTCGCCGCGCTTAAGCAGCGTCCACGGGCGGGAATAAAAAGTGAGCGCGGCCAGCGCGATCAAGGCGGCGGCGAGCGCAAGCGTCAGTCGTTGGCGGTTGGCTGTCATGGAAAGAACCCCTCTTGCGGCGAATAATAGAGTAAGCGATTTCAATTATACGCCCGCGCCGCCGCCCTCTCTACTCCTATTTCCATCAAATAGGCAAAAATAGTGACCATTTATAGCAATCGGATGACATGTCGGCGAACGCGGCAGGATCGTGCCTCCTGAGAGAACGGACATTCAGCCGGGATGGGGCTGTTCCCTGAGAGGGCAGCAGCTGTATAGCAGTTGCAAAGGAATTGAATTCTTTCCATAGACATGGATGCAGCTAAAAAAAAGTCCTCCTGCGCGTATGTGCGAGGAGGAAACAAAAGGTTATGGATGCAGCCCGGTTCCTGATCAGCGCCCACTCTCACATAAACGCTCTGGGAAAAGGGTGGTCGGGCTGCAACGCCGCAGGCTCGCGCCCTTGGTAGCGATAGTATACGCCAATCAGGCGGAGCTTGCCATATGAAGCTGGAGGGAAGAGAGGGAAATGTTTGCTGGGGATCGGATATCGGCTGCAATGCGCGAAAAAACGCCGCACAGGAACCTGTGCGGCGCAAATGAATGCCCTTATATCGCTCGGTGGTCAGCTGCCGATAAACCCTGCATCCGACAAGAGACGTCCCAGCAGCGCAGCCGCTTCGGCGCGGGTGACCGGCGCCAGCGGATGGAAGGCTCCATCCGGCATTCCACGCAGCATTCCTCTTGCGGCCAGGGCGGTTATGGAATCCGCCGCCCACGGACTGATCTTCGCCGCATCGGTGAAGACGGCAGCTTGAGCTTGAGAAGCCGGATCCGTGGTGTTATGCGGCTGGCCGCCTGCGGCGAAGAGGATGGCGCGGTTCAGAATGACAGCCATCTCCTGGCGGGTGACGGAAGCTCCCGGCCGGAAGCTACCGTCCAAGCCGCCCTGCATGATGCCGGCCGAACGGACGGCGGCTGCCGCGGCTGTCCAGGCGGAGCCCGGCTTGCCGTCTGTCCAGCTCTGGCCTTCGGCTTCTCCTCCCGCCAGCAGATCCAGTCCCAATGCGCGGCTGATCAGCGCTGCGAAGTCAGCTCTCGAAACGGCTTGCCCCGGAGCGTACCGCTCAGCGGAAATGCCGTTCAGGATTCCAGCCGCAGAAAGCCGTTCGATATCCGCCGACGCCCAGCTGCCCGCCGTGTCGCGGAAAGACTTGGACGGAAGCGCGGCTGTACCGAAGCTGCCTGTTCCCAGCGTACGGATACGGACGATCGTCCCGTCCGCGCCCTTCGCGAACGATGCCGGAACGGCTCGGACGGAGCCGTCCGCCGTCCGCAGCAAGCCTGCGTTCGGGGCAGGCTTGCTGCCGCCGCCCGCCGGGAATTCGAGATCGACATAGCCGATTCCGCCCGTCAGCGCCGCGGAGCGCCCGCCTTGCTCCATGCTCAGGCTCCAGGCTGCCGTTCCCGCGAAGGCATTGCCGTTCAAGGCCGATGCCCGCAATTTCATCGCGGCGAAGGCCTGCTGATCCGCTGCGCCCAGCTCGATCCGGATGACGGCTCCAGCCGTATCCGCCTGGCCCCGCATGGCGGCCAGCTTGGCGGCTGCCGATGCCGGGATCGTGATCGACGAGCTCCCGGCTTGAAGCGTAATCGTTCCAAGCGGCATGGCTTCGGCATAAGCCAGGAAGGCGTTCAGCGGCAGCTCCGCCGCCCGTCCGCCGCCCGCAACAGCGGACGATTCCAGCTGCACGGAAGGCACTTTGGCCGCAGCCGCCTTGGCCAGCGCTTCCTGATTGGAAGCAGGCGAACCCGCCCCAGGCGTCGGCGTTGCCGTGCTTGTCGGTGCCGGCGTCGGCGTTGCCRMKCAAGCCGCTGTAAGGTCCGTGGCATCTTTAAAAAGGGAAGTAGAATTGTAGATAGTATGCGTTTTAGGGATAAACAAACAAAATGTCTCAAAAACGGGGAATTTTTTTACCATTCGAAACTATC
>NZ_CBRA020000190.1:0-16037 GCF_000469945.2 Paenibacillus sp. P22
CGGTGCTGAAGCGATGGCTCCCGATCCGCTGGCGCTTCGTTGAAGCYCGGCGCCCACGTCGACTTCGCTTCGATCCACCAGCTGGGCTCCAACGTGATCGACATGTCCGTACGCCGTGCGGTGCTTGAGAACGACGCGCGCATCCAATGGGTGATCGGCGATCTCAACGACGGCAATGTCATGTCCGACACGCTGTCCGTCCTCAAGGGCAACGGCTCCTCCTCGGATGCGGCCGTCGTCAGCATCGGCGCGGGCAAGCAGCGCATGAGCCTGACGACTCAGGCGAAGCATTTCGGCCTGAACTCCGACAGCAACATGGTCACCCGCGCCGTCATGAGAGACGAAGCGACGGCGATCATCAACGGCATCACCAAGATCGAGAAGGGCGCGACCAAAGCCAACGGCGTTCAGACGGAGAAAGTTCTCATGCTGAATCCGAAAGCACGCGGAGACGCGAACCCGATCCTTCTCATCGACGAGGATGACGTAACGGCAGGCCACGCGGCCAGCGTAGGGCAAGTCAACCCCGAGCAGGTCTACTACTTGATGAGCCGGGGCATTTCCAAGCAGGATGCAGAACGGCTCATCATCTACGGATTCCTGGCGCCGGTTGTAACTGAAATTCCGATCGACGCGGTCCGCGAGCAGCTGCAGCAACTGCTCGAAAGGAAGCTGAACGCCTAATGAATATCGAGGAGATCAGGAAGCAGTTCCCGATTCTTCATCAAGAGGTGAACGGGCATCCGCTCGTTTACCTCGACAGCGCGGCGACTTCCCAGAAGCCGCGTTCCGTCATTGAGGCCGTCAAGCGGTATTACGAGTATGACAACTCCAACGTGCATCGCGGCGTCCATACGCTGGGCTCCCGTGCTACGGACGCCTACGAAGGCGCCCGGGCGCGCGTCGCGGAGTTCATCGGCTCTCCTTCGCCGGAGCAGATCATCTTCACACGCGGCACGACTTCCGCGCTGAATCTGGTCGCGTCGGGATATGCCCCGTCCGTATTGGAGGAAGGCGACGAGATCGTCATTACGCCGATGGAGCATCACAGCAATCTGATTCCATGGCAGCAGGCGGCCAAGCGCTCCGGCGCGGTGCTGAAGTATATTCCGCTGCAGCCGGACGGCTCGATCTCGCTCGAGGACGTGGAGAAGACGATCACGGACCGTACCAAGATCGTATCCGTCATGTACGTCTCCAACGTGCTCGGCGTCATCAATCCGATCAAGGAAATCACCGAGATCGCGCATCGCAGCGGCGCCGTGATGGTCGTCGACGGCGCGCAGAGCACGCCGCACATGAAGATCGACGTGCAGGCGCTCGATTGTGACTTCTATGCCCTTTCCGGGCACAAAATGTGCGGGCCTACCGGCATCGGAGCGCTCTACGGGCGCAAGTCGCTGCTGGAGAACATGGAGCCGATTGAATTCGGCGGCGAAATGATCGACTTCGTCGACCTGCAGGATTCCACCTGGAAAGACATTCCTTGGCGCTTCGAGGCCGGCACTCCGATCATCGCAGGCGCGATCGGCCTTGCGGCAGCGATCGACTTCCTGGAGGAGATCGGCCTCGACAACATCGACCGTCACGAGAAGGAGCTTGCGGCCTATGCCTACGGCAAGCTGTCGGAGATCGACGGCATTACGATCTACGGTCCGCGCGAGGGCCGCGTCGGCCTGATTACGTTCAATCTCGACGACGTGCATCCGCATGACGTGGCGACGGCGCTCGACTCCGAAGGCATCGCCGTGCGGGCCGGCCACCATTGCTGCCAGCCGCTGATGCGCTGGCTGGATGTATCGGCTACTGCGAGGGCAAGCTTCTATCTGTACAATACCGAGCAGGATGTCGACGCTCTGGCGGCTTCCCTGCTGCGGACAAAGGAGTTCTTCGGACATGCAATTGGATGATTTGTACCGCAGGGTCATCATGGATCACTATAAAAACCCGCGCAACCGTGGTACGATGGACGAAGACGCTGTTACGATCAACCTCAACAATCCGACCTGCGGCGACCGCATTTCTCTCCAGCTCCAGCTGGAAGGAGACGTGGTCAAGCAGGCGAAGTTCACCGGAGAAGGCTGTTCCATCAGCATGAGCTCGGCTTCCATGATGACGGAGGCGGTCAAGGGCCGCACGCTTGAAGAGGCTTACGCCATGGCCGACAGGTTCTCCTCTCTCATGAAGGGCGAGCCGGTGGAATTCGAGGAGCTTGAAGATATAGAGTCCCTGTCGGGCGTGAACAAATTCCCGGCGCGCATCAAGTGCGCCACCCTGGCCTGGAACGCCCTGCGCAAGGGCGTCGAGGCTCAGGGCAAGTAGGCTTGATTGCAGTCCGTCGCTTCTGCGACGGTTTTGGTTGGTGACTTTCCGTTAAGCAGGATAACGCAGAAAGCGATGAATTCTGGAGAAGCGCAGGTCCGACAACTCCATTGATTCTTTGCAGCAATAGCGCAAAGGGAGTGTCGGCAAGCGGTCGCCTTTGTTCCCGGATTCCAACTGTCAGTTGATGATGAAAGGAATCTGGGAGCAACAGCGATTGGAAGAATCATTGGTTTCGGAGTGAATACTGTGCAATAGGGAGTTCCAATCCCATAACAAGGAGCGTGAAAACCATGGCAAAATCGATGCCGGAAATGGAAGAATATAAATACGGATTCCGCGACGAGCACAAATCCATTTTCCAGTCGGGCAAAGGCCTGACCCCGGAAATCGTCCGTACGATCTCCGAAATGAAAGGCGAGCCGGAATGGATGCTTAAATTCCGCCTCAAGTCCCTGGAGCAGTTCAACAAAATGCCGATGCCGACATGGGGCGGCAACATGGACGATCTTGATTTCAACGACATCCAGTACTATGTCAAGCCTTCCGAGAAGCAGGGCAAGACATGGGAAGAAGTGCCGCAGGAAATCAAGGAGACGTTCGACAAGCTGGGCATTCCGGAAGCCGAGCAGAAGTTCCTCGCCGGCGTATCCGCCCAGTACGAATCCGAGGTCGTCTACCACAGCATGCAGGAAGACCTCGAGAAGCAGGGCGTCATCTTCATGGATACGGACTCCGCTATCCGCGAGCATCCCGAGATTTTCCGCGAGCACTTCGGCACGGTCATTCCTCCGGCGGACAACAAGTTCGCTGCGCTGAACAGCGCGGTATGGTCCGGCGGCAGCTTCATCTATGTTCCTAAAGGCGTCAAATGCGAGGTGCCTCTGCAGGCTTACTTCCGCATCAACTCCGAGAACATGGGCCAATTCGAGCGCACGCTGATCATCGCCGACGAAGACAGCTTCGTGCACTACGTCGAGGGCTGCACGGCTCCGGTCTACAGCACGAACTCGCTGCACAGCGCGGTCGTCGAGATCATCGTGAAGAAGAACGCCCGCGTCCGCTACACGACGATCCAGAACTGGGCTCCGAACATCTACAACCTCGTCACCAAGCGCGCCGTTGCTGAAGAGAACGCCACGATGGAGTGGGTCGACGGCAACATCGGCTCCAAGCTGACGATGAAATACCCGGCTGTCGTCCTGAAGGGACGCGGAGCGAAAGGCATGGTTCTGTCCATCGCCGTCGCAGGCAAAGGCCAGCATCAGGATGCCGGCGCGAAGATGATCCACCTTGCTCCGGACACGACGTCGACGATCGTCTCCAAGTCGATCTCCAAGCACGGCGGCAAAGTATCCTACCGCGGCCTGACCTCCTTCGGACGCAATGCCGAAGGCGCCAAAGCCAACATCAAATGCGATACGCTCATTCTCGACAATCAGTCCACGTCCGACACGATCCCGTACAACGAGATCATGAACGACAACGTGACGCTCGAGCATGAAGCGACCGTCTCCAAAGTATCCGAGGACCAGCTCTTCTACCTGATGAGCCGCGGTCTGACGGAAGCCGAGGCGACGCAGATGATCGTCATGGGCTTCATCGAGCCGTTCACGAAGGAGCTGCCGATGGAGTATGCGGTCGAGATGAACCGTCTCATCAAGTTCGAGATGGAAGGCTCGATCGGTTAATCCGCTCAAGCCATTCTCCCCGTGCTTAGCACAAATAGAGCAGGCGCCCCATTTGGGGCGCCTGCTCTATTTGCGCATTCAGTTGCTCATATCCGTAAATCCCGGAGCATGCTCGTTCGGCATGTCCGGGTTGCACGGAACCGGATAACCTAGCGGTGGAGGCGTGACCTGCAGCTCGCCGCCGCTGCGGCTCGGGGTCTGGCCGCTGAAGATTTCCCCGATGCGGGTATCGTCTAGGCGTACTTGTCGAGATCGTAATTCGGCACCGGGAACAGCTTGCCCCAGCTGACGCCGAGCGTCTCGAGCGCCTTGGCGAATGCGTTCTGATGCGCGTTGTCGCGCACGATCAGGAAGCCGAGCGTCTCCCGGAACGTTTTGTTGGAGCTCATCTCATAAATGCGGGACTTCTGAAGGACGCCGGTCGATTCCAGGACGTCGTTGTCTGCTTGCTTCTCGGAAGAGAGTTCATTTCCCGAACATTTCCGCTATGCCCAGCGGGTCGAAATAGAGGCAGCAGCTGCCCAGCATGACCATCTGTCCGTATTTTTCCTGGTAATGGATGATCGATCTTCCGAGGAACTCCTCCGTTACCTCCAAATAATCCGCAATCTCGAATGCATTGCGGCAGCCCGCCCGGTAGGCGTCGACGAAGTCGGGTAAAGGAATCAGCTTCTCGTAAGCCCAGTTGCGGGCTCTCTTTTCCTGCTTGCGGTTGACCAGCTTGGACTGATCGGTGATGTCGCCTGCCGTGGTATGATAATGCCCCAGCTCCTCGGCGAGAATGCAGCCCTTCTCGGCTGCGGTGGGGATGTTCCGGTTCAGCAGGATGGCCTGGCTGGATCTGCTCTCGATATAGAGTCCCTTGATTTCTTCCGGCAAATCGGCCTTTTCACTCAGAAAGACGGGCGTTTCCCGCAGCAGGCTTTCATATTTCGTCATGAACCCTCTCTCCTAAACCGAATGCTATTTTTTGGACAAGGCGATGCGCACCGCCAGCTTGATCTGCTCCAGCTCCTGGCTGGACAGCGGACCTTCATGGCCGACCCGGTGGGCGGCAAGCGTCAGAATCTCTTCATCGCTAAATTCGCTGGTCCGCAGACTGCCATCCGAAGCTGCCCTGTCTCCGGAATCTCCTGCAGGACCGGCGTCGAAGCGGCCCATTGACCGTCCGAGCAAATAATCGGAAGAAACGCCGAGAATATCGGAGAGCTGGTTAAGCTTGTCGCTCGGCGGAGCGCTCTTGTCCCGTTCATAACTGGAAATATTGGCTTCCGTCATTTGAAGCCTGACGGCAAGCTGCATTTGCGTCAATCCTCGTTTGATCCGGTATTCCCGGATTCGTTTGCCTAATGACATGTCTGCGACCTCCGTTCGATCCTTTTTCAGCTATTGCCCAAATATAATTTGAGTGCTATAGTAGGGATACATTTCGTGGATAACCAGCATTTGGACGGTCTGGATGTATGCAGGGGCATATGGTTTATAATGACGATGAAAACGGGAAAACAAGGAAAGCTCATCGATTTCGCTCAAATTATATTTTACTTCTAGGCTCGATTATAAAAGCAAAACGTCCAAAGCACAAGCCGGATGTGAGGAGAGAGGCTTCACCCGAAAATAACTCAAATATAATTTTAGCTATATCCAAGGAGGATGACAGATGGAGATTGGAAGACAGCGTGAAATGATGCCGGCATCCGCGGCCCCCCGCAAAACGATCGAGGAGCTGGTCGAGGAGCTGGACAACAAGCAGGTCGAAAGCCTCGTCCGCGATGCGGCCAAGCGATACCGCGCGATCGGCGTTCAAGCGAAGGCTCTCGGCAATTACTCGATTGGAGGCGGCATGACGGTCAGCCGGCTCAATCAGGAGGATCAGCTTCAAGATTTGCACAAGCGTCTCCGTCCTATGCCTTCCTATATGTATTTGAACGCACATGAGCAGAAGCTGGAGACCGTTGCCCACGCTTACCTGGACAAGTACCCGGCGGGTACGAAAGCTCAGCTGGCCGCCATTCCGAAAAAGGGCGCCGATCTGGAGGACGACAGGCTGCTGCGTGAGCTGAGAGGCAAGGTCGAGAAGGTGGTCGAAGCGAGAGCCGGGAGGCAAGGGGATTACGATGCCGTGATCGAAAGAATGACGAAGCTGCAGGCGCTGCTGGAGGAAAAGGAGCAGACGGATGAAGCGGTCCGTCTTGTGGAGGAGGAGCGGGACGGCTTCGGCCAGCTCATCCGGCTGTATTACCTGGAGCAAAGAACGGCGGATTCCGCGGCCATCGCTTTATGTGTATCGAGGCCGACCTTCTTTCGCTGGAAGCCGCAGGCGGCAAGGATGTTCCTTCGGGTGCTGGAGTGGCAGCGGGGGTGAGGGGAATCTGGAGGAGAGGAAAAGGAACAACCAAGGCAAGCTTCCGAATCGCGGAGCTTGCCTTTTTCATTGCACTCGACAGGCGGAACTTGCGGACTTGAATCGGGATGAGACGGTGTTGAGACGGGAATGAGACGGGAATGAGACGGATATGAGCCTTTGAGGCGGGTTTGTCCGTGCTAATATGCTAGTATCAGGAACGATGAAAGAGAGAAGCCGTCCGGCATACAGGACGGCTTCCTTTCGTTTTCATGCAAGCCTGATGATGCGAGAGCTGGACGAAAGGAGGAATGGCCGTGTCCGTAATGGGCGCGATAACCGTAGACGATCCGGAGAATCTCCGGAAGCGGTTGAAGGATTTGGAGAAGGAGTGGCCCGCGCTGATGGGACGAGTGCTGGCCGAGGAGGCCGGCAAGCTGGCCGCCATGGCTGCGGAGCATACTCCTCCCTTATGGGCGGGCAGCCGCCGCGGCTGGAAAACCGGCCCCGTCAAGACGGGCGGAGCGCTGATGAGCGTGGATGTCTACCACCCCGATCCTGCGGCGGCGAAGCTCGAATACGGGAGCCGCGACGGAGGAGGCCGGCAGCAAGGGCGGTTCAGGCTGGCGCTGGCGATGTCCCGGCTGGAAAGGGAATGGCCGGCAACGCTTGGACAAGCGCTGGATGCCATGCTCAGCGGCAAGGGGGGAGCGGGACGATGACAGCGATGAAACAAGTGGCGATGGCCGTCTCCCGCTCGCTGCAAGCCGAGTTTCCCGGCGTTCCCGTCATCAACGGGGAGGAGCCGGGCGGCGGGCCTCCAGCCGCGGGGGCGTATTTCCAGGTGAGGCTCCTGGCAGGAAGCCGTCAGCATCAGCTCGGAGGCCGGTACCGGCAATCGGACACTCTTCTCGTCGCCCACCGGCCGGCCGTAGGCGCGTTGGCGGCGACGCCGGCGGATTCGCTTTACCGGCTGCTGGACCTGGTGATGCTGCCGGATGGGACGGCTGCCAGAGGGAGCGGCATCAGCCACGAGCTGGTCGACGGGATGCTTTATGCAAAGGCGGCCTACGTTTCCTACGGCGGGGTGCAGCAAGAGCCGGGCATCATGATGCACAAATTAATGGAGGAGGTTGAGCCGATTGGCCCGACAAACGAAGGAAGAAAGCGGCATGCCTGAGGAACAGGCTGTCTATGGCAAGGAACAGCTTTTGGCCAGCGAGCTCTACTTCCCGCTGCGCGATCTGCTGACCGTGCTGCTGGAGGACGGAGCGTCTTATACGAAAGAGCAGGTAGCGGAGAAAGTGGACGAATTCATGAAAAGGGAGGCCGTATAACATGGCAGGAGGCACATTTACAGCAATGAACAAGGTAAGGCCGGGCGTCTATATCAACTTCGCAACGAGCGGGGCTCCGGTTGTTCTCGGAGAACGGGGAACGGTGGCGTTGGCGCTGCCGCTGTCTTGGGGAGCTCCGAGCGCGCTGACGGTTCTCGATGCGGGAGAGGATACGACGGCGAAGCTCGGCTACAGCTTGGCGGCTCCGGAAATGCTGCTGGTCCGCGAGGCGTTCAAGCGCGCCAGCCGGCTGCTGCTGTACCGACTGAATGGAGGAACAGCTGCCAAGGCGACGAGCGGCACGCTGACCGCTACAGCCAAATATGCCGGCGTCCGAGGCAACGCTCTGTCGATTGTCATTGCCGCGAGCGTGGACAAGGCCGGCCAATTCGATGTGACGACGATGCTCGAAGGCGTCGCGGTGAACAAGCAGACGGTAGCGAACATCGCCGGTCTGGCGGCGACCGACTGGATCGTCTGGAGCGGAACGGGCGAGCTGGCGGCGACAGCGGGAGCGCCTCTGACCGGCGGCGCCGATGGAACGGTGACGAACCAGAATTATACGGATTTCCTTGCCGCTATCGAGCTGCAGGATTTCAATACGGTCGTTTACACGGGTACCGATGCCGTCATTAAAGGGCTCTTTGCCGCCTTCGTCAGCCGTATGCGCGAGGATGAGGGACGCAAGATCCAGACCGTGCTGGAAAATTACACGACGGCCAATGACGAAGGCGTCATCAGCGTCAAGAACGGCGTCAAGCTGGACAACGGCACCGTGCTCACCGCCGGCCAGACCGCGGTATGGGTAGCAGCCGCTACGGCTGCCGCAGCGGCGAATGAATCGCTGACTTATTCCCGTTATGAGGGTGCGGTCGATGCGGCTCCTCGCATTACGAACTCGGCGACGATCGCCGCCCTGCAGGGAGGCGAGTTCCTGTTCACGGCACGGGGAGGCGGCGTCGTGGTGGAGCAGGATATCAACTCCTACCGCTCGCCGACGGCCCTGAAGGGCAAGGTGTTCGGCAAAAATGCGGCGCTGCGCGTGCTGGATGGCTTGGCCAACGATTTCAAGAACACGTTCGAGAATTTCTATATCGGGAAAATGGCCAACAACGACAACGGCCGCTCCCTATTCCGCAAGGACTGCGTGAAGCTGATGGATCAATATCAGGCTATCGGCGCCATCCAGAATTTCGATCCCGGCCAGGATATCAGCGTGTCGCAGGGAGCGGAGCCGGATACGGTCGTTGTGAATGCCGCGATTCAGCCGGTCGACTCGATTGAAAAAATCTATATGAAAGTTCAGGTGAAGTAAAATGACGACTCCTTTTTTGAGAGCCGGGGACACTCTTTCCGGATATTCGGGCACGGCATTTGCCACGATCGACGGGCAGAATGTCGAAATGTTCTTTGTCAAAAACCTGCGTGCCACGGCGAAGAAAAACAAGGCCGACATCAAGACGCTCGGCAACCGCAACACGCAGAAAAAAGCGACCGGCTGGGAAGGCACCGGCACGATGACGATCTATTATGTCACTTCCCGTTTCCGCGAGATGATGCAGAAATATATTCAAACGGGCGTCGATACCTACTTCGACATCACCGTCGCCAATGAGGATCCGGCTTCTGCCATCGGCAAGCAGGTTGTCTCTCTGATCGGCGTCAATCTCGACGAAATCGTCATGGCCGCTCTCGACGTGGAGTCCGACGCGCTGGATGAGGAAGTGCCGTTCACGTTCCACAACGTTCTCATCACCGACAAATTCACCGACCCGATTCCGGGCTAATCCAAGGAGGAACGATTCATGAGCATGAAAATGTTTTTCGCGGACAACGCCGTACAGGCGGAGCCGCAGGATGTTGTCGTCTCGGACCGTTTTCTGGACGCCTCCGGGCGTCCGGCCGCCTGGAAGCTGCGCGCGATCTCCGAAGAGCTCAATGAAGAGATTCGCGGCGCTTCGACCAAACGGACAAAAGGAAAGGGGAGCTCGGGCGTGCCCGAGCTCGACTACAACGCCTACCTGGGCCGAATGGTCGCCGCATGCGTCGTCTATCCCGACCTGAACGATGCCGAGCTGCAGCAATCCTACGGCGTACGCGGCGCATCCGCCGTCGTGCGCAAAATGCTGCTCGCGGGAGAGTTCGCCAATCTGGCGGCCAAGGTGCAGGAAATCAACGGCTTCGACCGCGATGTCAGCGAGATTTCCGATGAAGTAAAAAACTGATCGACGAGGGCGATGCGGAATGGAACTACGCCTACTTCGCCCTCAATGAATACAATCTGATGCCCTGGGAATTCGCCGCGCTGTCCGCGCGGCAAAAAGGGGCTCTGATCGGGATGGTGCGGGTACGTCTGGAAGCCGAGAAGAGATCGCGGCTCCAGTCGTCCGCCGGTTCCCGCAGGCGTTAGAGGCAAGGAAAGGAGGAATGAAATGGCGACTTTGCAGGCGACATTGGTGCTTTACGACCGGTTCTCCGCCGGCCTAAGGCAGGTGAACAAAGCGCTGGAGCAGACGATCAAGCTGACGGACAAGCTTCAGGCCAAGCTGGGAAAACCGCTGGATGTTCGGATTCGGACCGATTCGGCCTCGCGGCAGCTCAATTCGGTGCAGAAGCGGATCATCGCGATGAATAAAAGCAACCTCGTTCTGAACGGGGTCCGGATCCGTATCGACGGGGCTGAACTGCGTTCGCAAATTCAAGCTGCGCTGGATTCCGGGCCGTTCAAGATCAAGCTGGCGACTGATGTCTCGAGCTCGGGCAGCGGGGCATCATCTCCGGGGAAAGGTTTGGGCTCTGCGCTTAAGGGAGCGTATGACGCAATCGCTCCGATCTTCAAGGAATCGGTCGGCGGGGCTATGGAACGCAAACGGCAAATCGATGCTTATTCGGCTCGTGCCGGAAGCGATACCGGCGGTCAGGTCATTTTCGATGCCGTCAACAAGCAGGCCTTGAAGGCCAATTACGATCCGGCCGAGGCCCATAAGTCCGCGATGTCCATGATCGGAACGACAACGGATCCGGCGATGCTGACGGCACTGAATGGCATCGCCATGAGAATGCAGAAGCTGAGCCCGTCCAAAAATCTGGAGTCGGCAACGGGCTCGCTCAAAGGCTTGATGACGGGCGATCCCAAGGCTTTTCTGGAAAGCTCCGGCATCAGCCAGAAAAATCTGGACGACAGCGGCGCCATGAAAAAGGCGGCGGAAGGGGACCTGACCGGCTTTCTCGCTTCAATGGACAGCTTGCTGAGCAAGCAAGGGATGAGCCAGGAAAGCTTCGAGAAGGCGACGAACAGTCCCGCAGCCCAGGTGGAGGGCTTCAAGCAGCACATTAATGACGGCAAAGCCCAAGCCGGCATGCCGGCTCTCGAAGCTCTCATGCCGACGCTCGACAAGCTGAGCGAGGCTTTCAATGCCGGCAGGTTCGATCCGTTCTTCGAGGCGCTTTCCGCCGGTCTGTGGGTGGTGGCGGAGCTGCTCAGCCTTGCGGCGGATGCGGCGTTTTTCCTGTTGGACGTGTTCACGAACAACGGCGATGCCGTCATTGCCATTATCGCCGGTCTCGGGGCTGTCGCAATTCCGATGATGATCGGCCAATTATGGGCGATGCTGCCGGCGTTGTGGGCAATGGTCGCTCCGGTGCTGTCGACGGCGGCAGCCTGGCTGGCGATGAACTGGCCGATTCTGCTGATCATCGCCGTGATAGGCGGGCTGGTGTACATCATGCTGAGCATGGGGGCGACGGTGGGAGAAATCATCGGAGGCGTCATTGGGGCTTTCTATATGCTTGGAGGAGCGATTTACAACATCATTGCGGCTTGTTGGAATCTATTTGCCAGCTTCGCTGATTTCATCATCAATCTGTTCGTGGACCCGGTATTTACGGTCCAAAAGCTGTTCTATGATCTGGCTACCTTCTTCGGCAATGCCATGTACCAGATGCTTTACGGCGCAGAAACGTTCGCCGGAGGCTTCATGAAGGTGATCTTGGAAGGAATCAACGTTGTACTAGATGGATTCAATGGGCTTCTCGGCCTGTACAACAAGCTTACCGGCTCCGACATCAAGCCGGTCGATCCGTTTAAAACGGATAATATCCATGCCATCAGCGACAAATACAAGGATTTGATGGGCAAGTACCTGAAGGAGCCGGAAGGGAAAAGCAAAAAATACCTCCCGAGAATGGATATGGCGAATCTGCAGGACCTCAACAAAAAAGGAATGGATACGGGGATAAACCTGACGGGCAAAGTCGCTAAATTTGCCGGCAGCTTCGACTTCTCGGCCGGTCCCAAGGATGCGGACAAATACAAAGGCGTTACCAACTTCCCTCCGCAGGACAAAAACGGCGCCCAAGCCAAAACGGAAGCGCTGACTGGCTTCGGGGCTGCCGGCAAGGGCGGCATCGGTACCATCGACAAGGTCGGCGAAGTCGGCAGCATCAAGGATGAGGTGAACATCGGCAGCGAGGATCTCAAGGTCATGCGCGATATGGCCGAGATCAAGGCGCTGCAGAACTTCGTCACCTTGACGCCGACCGTTCAGGTCACGACAGGCCCTGTCATGAAAGAGATGGATGTCGATCAGATCATCGGCAAAATCGACGCTTATATGGTTCAGGAGCTGAGCGCCTCGGCTCAGGGAAGCTTTGGGGTTTAAGCCGCTTGGTCTTGAAAAATATACGGCAGGGTGCACGAAGGGCGTAAAGGAGGCTTGAAAGCGTGAGCAGCACAACGGCAAAACAAGGGGACGATTCCGGAACAAGCGAAAAAATCATACCGGTTCTGCTTCCGTTCACGATCTGGCTCAGCTGGGACAACAGCACGGAAGGATTCCCGCTTCCGGTCATGCCGGAAAAGATCAGCATCAGCCGAGGCGGCAGATCGAGCGACTATCAAGTGCTCGGGACGGGAAGCGTATCGGTGCCCGAGAGTCCCGAGCTGGCCGAAATCAGCTTCGAAAGCTTTTTTCCGCAGCAGGAAACTTATCCGTTCATTCATCCTTACTATTCAATCAAGGAAAAGGAAGTGGTGAAGGAAGGGGTCGTCATCAAGCAATTCTTCAAGCTTAAGCCGCCAAGCTTCTACGTCCAATCCATAAATAAATGGATGGCCAGCGGGTATCTGATCCGGGTCATCTACATCGGCGCCGATGCGGCCAAAGGCAATATCATCAATTTGCCGATGACGATCGAATCGTTCGAGCGTTACGAGGAGGCGGGCTCGGCGGGAGATGTGTTCTACTCTCTGAAGCTCAAGGAATACGCCTTCTTCTCTCCGCGCAAAGTCAAGGCCGTGCAGAAAAACGGGCAGACCGCGCTGCGCAAGGAGGCTTCCACACGCCCGGATGAAAGAATCCCGCCGCAGAAGTACGTTCTGCGTTCCGGCGATACGCTGATCGGAGTGTCGAAGTCGCAGCTGGGCGATTCCGGCCGCTGGCGTGAAATCCAAAAGCTGAACGGCATCAAGGATTCCGAGCTGAATCGGCTGCAGGCCGGACGCACTCTGCAGCTGCCGCCGAAAAAGAGGTGAGCGCGCTGTACGAAGTGTTGATCGACAATCTGGACGGCACGTTATGGAACGTGACGGAGTCCATCTCCCAAATGACCTGGAAGACGAGCCGAATCGGCAAGCCTTCCTCTCTTGAAGCGACTCTCGTGTATGCCAAAGGAATGGATAGAGGCGGCTTCAAGGCCGAAAACGGAAATCCTATTCAAGTCAAGCTGGACGGGAAAGGCTTTTTTCTGGGGCGGATCTTTTCGGTGGATGACAGCGAGGAAGCCTCAATCCAACTGCTCGCCTATGACCAGCTGCGCTATCTGAGCGAGAGCGATACGTATATCCGCAAAAACATTCGGGCGGATGAGGTCATCCTCGACCAATGCAAGGCGATCGGACTGACGGTCGGCAAGCTGGCGAACACGGTCCATCGAATTCCCAAGGTTTCCGAGGACGGGCAGAAGCGCATCGACATCGTCAACCGGGCTCTGGATTCGACGTTGATGGCCAATGGAGACCTGTATGTGCTCTACGATGATTTCGGCAAGGTGACGCTGACTCATGTGCGCGATATGGCGGCGGATATCGTGCTTGGAGATGAAAGCCTCGTATACGGCTACAAGCGCAAAAAAAGCATCGAAGACGACACGTACAACTTCATCAAGCTGGCCCGGGACAATAAAGACGGCGTCCGGCAGGAGTTCGTGGAGCCGGATAAAGGCTCCATGAACCGATGGGGCAAGCTGCAATATTATCAGAAGGTCGACGAGAAATTGAACGAGCAGCAGATCAGGGAGATGGCGAAGCGGCTCCTGGCCGTGAAAAACCGGGAGCAGCAGAAATTCTCGCTCGAGGCGCTCGGCTATCCGGGGCTTCGGGCAGGCATGAAGGTCCAGGTTACGGTGGACAAGCTGGGGCTGAACCGGTTTTTCCTGATCGAGGAATGCACCCACAAGCTCGATGGGAACAAGCATACGATGTCATTGGAAATGAAGGTGGTTGCCGATGGGCCTGAATGATTCCGTCAAAGCGATTGCCGAAGGCTGCGTCAACGCCATGAAGCTGGCCGACGTCATGCCCGGCGTCGTCGTGTCGGCTGGGCCGCTGGTCGTTCGCGCCGATCAGCGGCTGAATCTGGATGACGATTTCTTGATCGTGCCGGAGCATCTGACCGAGCAGAAGCTCGAGATCGGGGGCTCGGAGATTCTGCTTCGCAAAGGTCTGGAAGCCGGGGATCGGGTCGTGCTGATCCGGCAGCAGGGAGCCTTGAACTTCTATGTGGCGGGGAGGCTGGCGCCATGATGAAGGTGGAAGGCAATTCTCTGGGAGCCGCCGTCGAAGAAGAGCTTCAGACCAGCCGCACTTATCGGCTGGACCTGGACAACGGACGCATCGCCGGGATGATTGATTCCCTGGATGCGGTGGAGCAAGCCGTGTATAAGATTCTCGACACGGACCGGTTTGCTCATTTCATTTATTCGGATAATTACGGGATGGAGAAACAGCTGGGACAAAGGATCGTGCATGATCTGGAACGGCTCGTGACCGAAGCGCTGCTGGCGGACGACCGCATTACGGGGGTCGAGCAATTCCGCATGGAAGCGTCCGGGGACGAGGCGCGTGTTTCATTTCGGGTACGGTCCGTGTTCGGGAGCCTATCCGTCTCCTATGGGAGGAAGCCGGAATGAAGCTGTACGAAGACCGCACGTTTGAGACGATTCTGGAGGAAATGCTGGATTCCGCAAGCGATGCGGTGGATAAGCGGGAAGGCAGCATCCTCTACGATGCGCTTGCGCCCGCCGCCCGCAAGCTGGCGGAGGCTTATGCCGAGCTGGGCAGGCAGAATCTGCTCGGCTATGCGCATACATCCAGCGGGGATGAACTGAGGGCGAGGGGCGCGGATTTCGGCGTCGATCCGCTGCCTGCGGAGTCCGCCGTACGGGAAGGGTTGTTCGCGGATGCGGCCGGAGCTCCTCTGGATGTGGCGGCAGGCAGCTTGTTCGGAGCCGGAGGCTTGCTGTTCCGAGTGCGGGCGCGGCTAGCGCCCGGCCGGTGGGAGCTTGTGTGCGAGAGCGCTGGAGAGCAGGGCAATCTTCCGACCGGTCCGCTGCTGCCGCTTGAATATGTAGATGGACTTTCTACGGCTGTTCTTGGCGGAGTGCTGAAGCCGGGCAAGGACGAGGAAGACGACGAAGCGTTCCGTGAACGCTTCTTTGCGCATGTCCGCACGCCGCCGACGAGCGGCAACCGCGCAGCCTTCCGCAGCTGGGCGCTTGAGATCGGCGGTGTCGGGGACGCCTACGTGCTGCCGGCGTGGAAGGGGCCGAATACGGTCAAGATTTTGCTGCTGGACAAGAAAAAGGTTCCCGCTTCGGCCGACATCGTGAAGGCGGTAAAAGCCTATATCGATCCTGCGGCGGGCCTCGGAGAGGGGATGGGCGAAGGCGCGGCTCCGGCCGGCGCGGTCGTGACGGTGGAGGCGGCTCCCCTCGTAAATGTGGAAATCACGGCTACAATTTCCCGGACAGGCACCCGGTCCTTGGCCCAGATCCAGGCTGATTTCGCGGAGGCCGTCCGCTCTCATCTGGCGGACATCGCCTATGGCGATGATCGCAGCGTCAAGTATGCGCGGATTGGAACGCTGCTGCTGGATACTCCGGGCGTTCAGGATTATTCCTCCTCCTCGTTGATGCTGAATTCGGGCAGCGCCAATGTTGCGGTCCCGGCCGGATCCGTGGCAGCGCTGAAGGCGGTGACTCTGCGTGAATGACGGCTTCGCATCATTAAGGGGGATAGCTGATTTTCCGGCCGCCGCCTCCGCGCTGATGGCGGAATGGCCGGAG
>NZ_CBRA020000191.1:0-14879 GCF_000469945.2 Paenibacillus sp. P22
CTTTAACTACGAGTCCCATTCTTCGATTTCCGAGTTGATCCATAACCTGTTGAACGGGTACGGCCAGCCAATCTCATTTCAATCGCTTGCATCTTTATCTCTACCGCATAGCTAACTCTTGTTGCCAACGTAAAAACACCTCCAAGGTTGTCTCCCATATCTGTCGACATGGTTGCATTCTTCTTGAAGGTGTTTTAATTTGTCTCACGTAACGGGGTCAGTCCCTAAGCCTTTCGGCCGTTGCTGCGGGTTTTTATGCGAGTGCTCAGGAATAGCTGACCGAGAACTGATTGCAGGTGAACGAAGCATTCGGAGAGGAAGTGATCTCAAAGCCGAACTGCACGCGGTTCACGATTTCATTGCCCATCCAGCCCTTGCCCTTGATCCAGTTGAGCACGGCGAGCACATCGACCGTACCGGAGTTCGTATTGCTGGTGCGGACGAACGAAAAGACGTCGTTGGAACCGTTGCTTCCCTTGTAAACGTTCCATGTATGGCCGCCGACACTAACGTTCGTATAAGCCGCGACAGGATTTCCATTAGCATCCCAGGAGCCTGCGATCGGGCCGACCGCGCCGGATTTGTTCATCCAGAGCATGATTTCATGGGCGTAGTTGCCGGTCCAGATATCGTAATCGGACGAATAGCTGGAGCCGCTGCCGGGAACGGTCACGTTGAACGAGCTGGTCAGGCTTTTGAGGGAACCGAGCGCGATGCCGATATCCTTGGTGCTGTTGGGATAGGACTTCACGCCCCCGGTGGAAGGCTGGTTCGAGGTGACGCCCCAGTTGCTGTAGGAATTGGCCCAGATCGTCTGGGCGCCGGCTCCGCTGCCCCATACATTGTTGTAGACGATATAACCGCCATTGCTCCAGTTGCCGTATTTGTCGGACGAAGTCCAGGCAGCCGCATATACGGCGGATGCAAAAGCGAAAACGCATAAGGCAGCGATGACAGCCGACGGAAGCAGCCGCTTCATTTTGTTCATGATCTATTCCTCCGCTTCAAATGGGGATGGGACCAAAAAACGGGTAAGCATGAAGACACGCAAATGCCCGACAGAAATGATATTCCCTCGTGAACGGCATCACCTCCTGAGAATGGATCGCTACGCACAACGCGACGAATCGCGGTCATCCCTTCACGCTGCGCGTCGCCATAACGTTGGCCCTAGACTCTGATGCAGCTGAAATACAACCTTGTAAGCGCTGTCAAATCTAGGCAAAATAGATTGTAGCATTCCCGCTGTACAGGAGATACCCTCTGAATCCGCACAAAAAGCCCCTCCAAATCGGACATGAGGCTGTCTTTTCGGGAGGGGACGGATGGCTTGCGTTCATCAGAGACAGGCCTCTACCGGACAGGGATCTAACCCATCACGGAAGCAGCCTCTCTAATGACTTTAACCCATCATCGAGGCAGCACTCTAATGACTTTAATCCATCATCGAGGCAGAACTCTAATGACTTTAATCCATCATCGAGGCAGAACTCTAATGACTTTAACCCATCATCGAGGCAGAACTCTAATGACTTTAACCCATCATCGAGGCAGAACTCTAATGACTTTAACCCATCATCGAGGCAGAACTCTAATGAATTTAGCCCATTATGGAGGCAGCCTTTCCCTAATGCTGACAACATGCTGGCAGGAAAAGGATGTATACTGGGAATCAGAACCATCCTGGCGCACTCCAAGCTTAACTACAATCCAAGGAGGAATTTCCAATGTTGAAATCATTGCCTTCCGTCTCTCTTCGACCCTATGCAAAGGACGATTTCTATCTGCTTCAGCTTGCCAACGCCCCTGACATGACCCGTTATATCGGAGGACCGGAGTCTGAGGAGAAGGTTGGCAAGCGGCATGAGCGCTACTTGGCTCTGCAGCATCACGCCACCGACCGGATGTTCAGCATTGTCCTTCCGGATGGCACGCAGGCAGGCTGCATCGGCTACTGGGAACATGTGTGGAACGGGGAGAGCGTCTATGAGATGGGCTGGTTCACGCTGCCCGCCCTTCAGGGACAGGGGATCGGAACGGCTGCGCTTAAGGCTGCGATCGCTGCCGCCGCCTCCGACGGGCATTTCAGCCATGCATGCGCATTCCCTTCCATCTCCAACCTTCCGTCCAATGCGATTTGCCGCAAAGCCGGCTTAAATCTCGTCGGCGAGTGCCGGTTCGAGTATCCGAAAGGCAGCTTTATGACCTGCAACGAATGGCGCGTAGAGCTTGGGAACGGCTGATCTCAGCGGGATAGAGCGCTTATTCCGCTTCCAGACGATGAGCGGGAAGGAGACGATAGCAAGCCCATTCTCTATCGCTCAGCCGGAAGCCGGAACAAGCATTACCCGGGAAATAGTCCCTTGGACCTTAGCGATTCGACATGAATATCATCGGTTCGCGCGCGGAATCGAGACGTCCCATAAGCTTCAGCATGGTGGACTCCGATATCGCGACACAGCCCGCCGTCGGCTGCGAGGCGCTTCTCCACAGATGGAGGAAAATCGCGCTTCCTTTGCCCGCAACGATGGGATGAGTATTGTACTCGATCACCATGGCGTATCGGTACAGCGGCTGCTTGAGCCGCTCGAAGGAATTCCACAGGCGCGAAGGATCCCCCTCGGTGCGGATCCAGCGGTTGTAATCCCGAGATTCGGGATCGTCGATCCAATAGTCCGAGCTGTCCGTTATCGTATACGGCATCTTCAGTCCCGGCGGCTTTGCCGAAGCGCCAAAGGCTTTGCCCAGCTTGAACAGGCCTTCGGGGGTCTTCCCGTCCCCCTCCTTCTCCTTGCCCATGCCTCCGCGGCCGATCACGGCCGGCGCCTCTCCGAGCGTGCGGGTCCAGCGTCCGCCCTGCTTTTCCCACAAGGCCAGCCTGGCCTTGAAGCCGGAGGAAGCTGCCGCCACGACGACGACCTGCAGGGAGCCCTGCCGATCCGCTTCGGCTTGCCACTGGGCGTTCCGGGCCGCCGCCCGCCCTCCTCCCAGCAGCGAGATGCCGATGCAGCATGCCGTGACCCAAATGACCGGTTTCTTCGACATTGCCCTCTCTCCTTTCGATAAGCCTCTATTCACCTATGTAACCTTGAACAGACTCATTCAAAAAAGTTCCTCAAAAGGGCTGGGCAGCCGAAGCTCCTCGATCTGGAGTCTGCAAAAAAAAACGCCGGACCTCCTCTCAAGGTGTCCGGCGCAACAGATAGGCAGGCAATGTTTGGTGTACTCGTTGGTGTACTCGCGCGCCTCGTGCACCTCGTGCAGCTCCCTGCAGAGCTGCTTTTGACTCTCCTGCACCAATCCTCTCTCCGGGCGTCAGTCTGCCCGTCCGTAACGGACCAGCATGCCGATGCCGTCCGAGAACAGCTTGCGGTAGGTAAGCGCGCCGAGCAGCATGCTCGTGACCGCGGCCGAGCTGGTGAAGGCGAAGACGATCAGAATCTGGTAGCGGACGGCTTCCACCGGATCCGCGCCGGCAATGATCATGCCTGTCATCATGCCGGGAAGCTGGACGAGGCCGACGGTCTTCATGCCGTCGATCGTCGGAATCATGCTGTAGCGGACGGCGCGCTTCAGCGTTCCCTGCACCGCCTGGCGCGGGGAAGCTCCGAGAGCGAGCAGCGTCTCGATCTCGCCGCGCGAGGACTCCGATTCCCGCATCAGCTGCGTGAGGAACAATCCCCCGGCGACCATCGCGTTGCCGATCGTCATCCCGCTGAGCGGAATGATATAACGGGGAGTAGGCTCGATAATGCCGAGCAGCAGCAGAATGCCCATCATGAGCAGCTCCGTGGCGAGAAGAGCAGCGGCGATTCTCCAGAAGATGCCGGGAACTCCTTTGCCCTTGGCGGAAGCATTCCGGGCGGCAACGACGATCATGACCGCGATGATGGCGGCCAGGAGCCAATGGCTGCGGCTTTCGAATACAGCCTGGAGCACGTAGCCGACTGCCAGCAGCTGTACCGCCGCCCGGATCGTCCCGATGGCGATGCCTTTCTCCAGACCGAGCTTCTGCCAATAAGAGATGAACATGGTAATCATGATGAACAGAACTGTAAAGGCCAGCGCCGTATAAGACATCAGCTTTCCTCCGCTCCGCTTCCGCCAGGACCGCCCGAGGATGGCCCCTTGCCCAGAAACGCCAAACCCTCGGGGGTTGCCGGACGGGAGAAGAATCGGCCGGTGTCGGCATCCTCCAGAATCGTATTCCCCGCCATGAACCAGATTCGGCTGCTCGCCCGGGCTGCCTGCTCCTGGTCATGGGAAATCCACAGCATGCCGGTTCCATGCTCCGATCTCCATCTCGACAGCAGCTTCTCGATGGACAGCGCGCTGCCGGGATCAAGGGATGCCGTAATCTCATCCAGCAGCAGGAAATGCGGCTTGAGAAGAAGCGAGCGGATCAGCGACAGCCTTTGCTTCTCGCCTCCGGACAGCTCCGATGCGTCCTTGCCGGGGTCGATGGATCCCAGTCCCGCTTCATCCAGCAGGGCATAGGCCTGCTCGCGCTCGAACGGCAGCCCGTTCAGCGCGCTCGGTGCGGCCAGATTCGAATCGACGCTGCCCGGCAGCATCACCGGGGTCTGGGACACGTACGCGACCTGTCGGCGCCACAGCCGCGGCTCCATGACGGCGCAGGATTTCCCGTCGAGCTCGACGGAGCCGGAATCCGCCTGCTCAAGCAGCGAAAGAACCCGCAGCAGCGTGCTCTTCCCCTGTCCCGAGCGTCCCAGCACGACGACGGTTTCCCCGCTGGATATCGATCCGCTGACTTCCTGGAACAGCATGCGCCTGCCTCCGTCGGCCTTCTTGGCGGGGAGGCTCTTCGCGAGCCTATCCATCTTCAGGATATGAGTCAAATCCCGTTTCCTCCCGTCAGCCTGTCGTACCGGCGGATGCCGGCCGAGGCAAGATGGGTCTCATTCTACCTCAGTCCCGGCAGACGGACAAGCCTCCCGCTGTGAATCCGCTGCTCTTCTCGGAGCGGGCGCCGTCCCCTCTTTTGCGGCCCGTCGTCCATATCTGGAGTAGAGCCAGCCGGCGGCGGCCAGCAGGAGGAGCAGGACGGCGGAGGCAGCCATCCCCGCGAGCGATCCTTTTTTCACTCCCGCATACAGCAGAATCATGGCGAGATGGAACGGAATCAGCCCGACCAATGAAGTCCAAAAGTAGGTGCGGAAACGGACTCTAATCAACCCGCAAGCATAGTTCACCAAATGGTAAGGCAGCAGCCGGGCGATCAGCAGGCTGACCCCGTTTCCCCGCGTGAGCAGTTCCTCTGCCTTGGCATACAGGCGGCCCGAGCCGACGCTTTGGCGCAGCGGCGCAGCGAGCATGCCGGCGAGCCAATAGGAACCGGCCGCTCCGAGCACGCCGCCGGCATACGAGAGCACGCCGCCCCAGACGGCTCCATACATTTCCATCAGCAGGACCGACGTGAATTCTCCCGGCACCGGCGCCATATTAACGGCGGTCTGAATAAGCAGGCCGACCAGCGCTCCCATCCATCCGAATGGGCTGAAGTCGAGCAGGAGCGCTTTCGTTTCCCCCGAACGGATCAAGCAAGCCATGACCGCGCAGAGGAGCGCGAGCAATAAGACGTTCCGAACGATATGCTTGACGGGCGGGGATGAACGGCTGGACATCGGCTGTCCTCCTTCCTTCAGGCCTCGCCTGCTTGGGTCCAGAATCAAGATTTTTGTTCCAGGGAAGAAGAGGCTCCAAAGTCATCGCGGCGGGTTTTCGTCAAATAGACGACCAGGACGATAATCGCCAGCAAAAAGAAGAAGCTGATGCCGCTTGTCCCCCACCCCAGGCCGCCGTCATCGTTGGGCTGAGTAAGATAGTCGCCAAGGGAAGCGCCCAGCGGGCGAGTCAGGATATAGGCCGCCCAGAACGCCGGCACGGCTGCGGACGGGCGTATCCTGCTGGCCAGATAGGTGAGGGCGGTCAAAGCGGCAACGATAGCAGCGGCTTCCAAGTAGCCGAGGCCGAGCCCTTCCGACAGCAGGTCTCCGGCAGCTGTCCCGAAGGCGAAGGTGAACAGGATGGACAGCCAGTAAAAAGCTTCCCTTCTCGGCGTGCGCACGGAATGGATGGAAAGCGTTTTTTCCGAGGCATGCCAGAGGAAGAAAACAATCGCTAGCAGCACGGCGAACAAGAGGCTGGAGAGCTCCAGCGGCACGCCCAGGCTATCGGTCAGATTATCCGTGATCAGCGTGCCGGTTACGCTGATCAGCACGACCGCGAGCCAATACGTCCAGGGAACGTACCGGCTGCTCCGGAATTGAAGGACCAGCGCTCCAATCAGGATCGCTGCCGTGACCAAGGTCGTATTGGCCAGACCAAGCCCAAGTCCTTCGTTCAGAAAATCTGCGGCCGTCTCGCCGACGGTAGTCGCCATGATTTTGATAAGCCAAAAATAAATCGTAATGCGCGGGACTTTGATATCCCCTAAGCCTGCCTCGGAATTTGCCGTTCTCATGCCGATTTCCCCTTTCGCGATCGCATAATCGACATCAGTCTAGCCTCCGATGATTAGAAAGCGGTAAGAGAGTCGCCGCTTCACTTTTATTTAAGAAACCGAAGCTACAATGAGTTCCATAGAGGAAAGGAGAGAGGACGGCATGCATGTTCTGGTCGTGGATCACCAGCCGAAGACGAGACGCCGGCTCATGCAGGAGCTTGGACGGAGCGGCTACCGGACCGAAGCGGCCTTCGACGGACGGGACGGCTTGGACAAAGCCATGAAGGGGAAATGGGATCTTATTCTGCTGGATGCGAAGCTGCCCGGCCTCAGCGGATTGGAAGTGCTCGCTCGAATCCGCAACCTGGACGTGCATACGCCGGTCATCATGCTGAATGCCGCCAAGTCTCTTTCCGACAAGGTGGCCGGTCTAGACGGGGGAGCCGACGATTATCTCGTCAGGCCCTTCGCGATGGAGGAGCTGCTGGCGAGAATCCGCCGCTGCCTTCGGACCGGAACCGCCGCTCCTCCCCGGCAAGGAGACGCGGGACGGAAGCTCGGGACAGGAGGGCTCCTGGTCGATATGGACAATAGGGAGGCGTTCTTATATGGACAGTCTCTTCGCCTTACGACCAAGGAGTACGACTTGCTGAGCTGCCTGCTCAGCCACAGAGGGCAAGCTCTATCACGCGACCAGATCCTCGATTCGGTATGGGGGTATGATTTTGAAGGCGGCCCAAAAATTGTCGACGTCTATGTCGGCTACCTGCGCAAAAAAACCGGGAGCGGCGGCAAAAGCAGCTCCGTCATCGAGACGGTGCGAGGCTTCGGCTACCGGATCCGGCGGGAATACAAATGAAAAGAAGCGCCTTTGCCGCTGCGTCGGCCAAAGCGCTTCTTGACGTTCTATTCGCGGAACCGATACCCGGATCCCCATAGCGTTTCAATATAGGGCACTTCCGTCTTGCCGTATTCGATCTTCTCGCGGATCTTGCGGATATGCACCGTCACGGTCTGGGCGTCTCCCAGCGCTTCGAGCCCCCAGATCCGGTCGAACAGCTGGTCCTTGCTGTACACCCGGTTCGGATTCGAAGCCAAGAAATACAGGAGATCAAATTCTTTTGTCGTCAGCACGACCTCCTCGTCCCGGACGAATACCCGTCTGGAATCGGGTTCGATGCGCAGCTGATCGACCTGGATCTCGCGCGTGGCCCCCCTTCCGATCAGCCGCTCGTAGCGCGACAGATGGGCTTTCACTCTCGCTACGAGCTCAGCCGGCTTGAAGGGCTTCACAATGTAGTCGTCCGCACCGAGCCCGAGGCCTCTGATCATGTCGACGTCCTCGCGGCGCGCGGTTACGATCAAGACCGGAATATCCAGGCTCTCCCGGAATTGGCGGCAAACGTCGAAGCCGTTCAGCTTCGGCAGCATCACATCCAGCACGATCAGATCGTAGCGGCCTGTAAGCCCCATCTCCAAGCCCGCTTCTCCGTCTGTGGCGATATCGGCATGGAATCCGTTGATTTCCATATAGTCCCGCTGCAGCCCGGCAATGCTGGGCTCGTCCTCTACAATCAATATTCGCTTCATTTCTCCGCCCCCTTGGCATATGCTGCCGGCAGCATAAGCTTGATGCAGGTTCCTTGTCCAGGCGCGCTGTCGGCCTCGATGCTTCCGCCGAGTCCTTCCATGATCTGCTTGGCAATGGCCAGCCCAAGCCCCGTGCCGCCTGTAACTGCATTTCGAGATTCCTCCGCGCGGAAGAAACGGTCAAAGATGCAAGGGAGAGCTTCGGAAGGGATTCCCGGACCGTTGTCCCCGACCTCCAGCACGGCGCGATCACCGTCCGCATGCACGCGAACCGCAATCGCCAGCTCCGGCTTATCTCCATACTTGACGCTGTTCTGAACGATATTCCCGAGTACGCGCTTGAATTTCTCCCTGTCGATCCGGACCCGCCATTCCGGTCCGGCCTCGATCTCCGCCTCCAGCCTCGCTCCCCGCTTTTCGAGCTCGATCGCCAGCTCATCGGCCCAGTCGGCCGCGAATGCGGCCAGAGGAACCTCCTCGAAGTGAAACGGAATCCCCTTGAGGTCGAGCTTCGAATAGAGGAAGAGCTCCTCGATCAAATGGCTCATCTCCGCGGTTTTCAATGAGATGGTCTGCAAATAAAGCTCCGTCTTTTCCGGGGAATTGGCGACGCCTTCCAGAATGCCGTCCACATATCCCTGAATAGACGTCAGCGGCGTCCGCAAATCATGAGATATGCTGGTGATCAGCTCCTTGCGGTTGTCTTCATATTGCCGCTGCAGGCGGATGGACTGTTGCAGCCGGCTCCTCATGTTCTCGAAGGCGATTCCGAGCCGTCCGATCTCGTCCTTGCCGGCGATGTCGACCGAGAAATCCAGATTCCCTTCCGTAATTTCCCCGGCTGCGCGCTCCAGCCGGAGCAGCGGCCGAATAATCCGCCGGGACATCAGGCTCGTCAGCAGGAGGTGAGTCGCCACCAGGATGAACAGCAGCGAAACGAACAGCAGCGGAAACAGCTTCCTGGCCGCAAACAGAAGCGGGTCGGTCCGCCTGAGCAGGAAGAGGCTTCCCCGATCCCCCTCCGCCGTCAGATAGTTGTACTGCCGGGCGGTATACAGCTCGCCTTCGTAAGCGATTGCGGGAAGCCCGCGCGCCTCTTGTCCAGCCGTATAGGCAGGGAGGGAGCCCAGGAGCGCATCCTTGCCGCGGATTGCGGCAGACACATAGAAAGGCTGGCCGTCGACGCGGACAAACAGCGCCTGGCCCTCGCTAGACAAGCTGCCGGCGAGATCGTCCAGATAACCCTGATCTGTCAGAAGCTCTCGATTTCGGGCAATCGTATGCTTAAGCAGCGAGTCGTAATTGTCCTCATCCAAGCTTTCCAGCTGCGCCTTGAACATCGTCTTGAGCGGCACGAGCTCCCCGCGGAAGACAAATACGAGCAGCAAGGCTGTCATCAGCATCAACAGCAGCGGAACGACAAGCATGGCGGCATAAGAGAGAAGCAGCTTAACACGTATGGACATCGTCATCCGCTCCGGTTTCCTTCGGCCTGCACCGTTCAAGATCAAGCCTCTTTACGGACAAACATAAGGGATTCGAAGCCAAAAAACAAGGCTGGAGCCGAGGCCATGCCAAGGCCGAAAGCGATTCTATGCAGGGAACCGAAACCAGGCGGCAAGCCATCCGAATCAGCCCCGGCGACAGCACTCCATTTCCTTCTTAAGGAAAGCCGGGACGGCATCGGCTGCCGGCGCGCGCAAGCCGGCCTTCCTGCCGGAAGGAGCCCTTTGCTAATGAGGAACAACTGGAGACAACGCCGATCCGCAAGCCCTAATGCCTCAACCGCCTCTTCCATCTGAATCCCGCCTTTCTCCTGCCCAGCATACGCTTCCGCTCTGAACATCCTGTGAAGCGTTTATGAACACTTTCTTAACTGTCCCTCTATCCCCGCTTCATAAAATATTCATAATCGCTTCGTATAGTGGAATCTAACCTCATTATGCGAAAGGTGATCATCCATGAATGAACAAATCTTCGAGTTTATCAACGGTTGGGCCGGCCGTTATGCCTGGCTGGACAGCCTTATGATCTTCTGTGCGGAATATCTCGTATTCGTCATGCTCGGCATCTTGGCTCTGCTGTGGCTTACAGGTCGCGAGCACAATCAAAAGGCGGTATTCCAAGCCAGCTTGGCAGCCTCGCTCGCGCTGCTGGTCGGCATTTTCCTGATCTCGCCCGCCGTAAATCATCCGCGCCCATTCGTCGCTTCCGTGCATGTGCATCAGCTGGTCGCGCACGCTGCCGACGCTTCGTTTCCGAGCGACCACTCCACGCTCGCCTTCGCGCTGGCCGTCAGCGTCCTGTTCGTCAAGCGGCGCACCGGCCTGCTGCTGCTCGCCATGGCGGTCTTGACCGGACTCGGCCGCGTCTTTGTCGGCGTTCACTACCCCGCCGATATCGCCGGCGCTGCGCTTCTTGCACTGTTTGCAGCTCTCGCCGTATTCGGGCTGAGAAAACGCATCGATGCACTTTCAGCTCCCTTCATCAGGCAGTATCAAAGGCTGGTGCGGAATACGGCAATGCCTCAGCCGGCCGAGGAGGGAAAGGAGCAGTCCTCCTGAAGGAAGCCAAGACTCGATTCAAGCCTTATAATAGAGAGAACTGCCGTCTGCAAGGCAAGGCATAGGAAAGGGGCGTTCTCTTTATGACCAACCCATCATCGCGTTTTGACCAGCTTCATGCGTTCGATTCCATCTCCTCCGAGAAGTGGGGGCTTCATCCCGGCAAAGACATTCTGCCGCTGTGGGTGGCGGACATGGACTTCGCCGCGCCGCCCGCCGTTCTCGAGGCGCTTCAGCAGCGCCTGTCGCAAGGAGTTCTCGGGTATACGAACATCTCCTCCGCCTATAAAGAAGCGGTTGCCGCATGGATGGGGCGCCGCCACGGCTGGGAGGTCGATCCGAGATGGATCCGCTTCTGTCCCGGAGTCGTCACTTCGCTTGGCGTCATCATCCGCGCCTGCACGTCGCCTGGAGACCGGATTGTCATCCAGCCTCCCGTCTACCCGCCGTTCCACAGCATCGTCTCGGACAACGGCCGAGAGCTCTCGCTCAACCCTCTGCTGCTCGATTCCGACGGCACCTACCGCATCAATTTCGACGAGCTGGAGGAAATGACGGCCGACGGCTCCGTGAAAATGCTTATCCTGTGCCATCCCCACAATCCCGTCGGCAGGGTCTGGTCCCGGGCCGAACTGGACAGGCTGTCGGAGCTCTGTCTGAGCCGCGGCATCCTGGTCGTGTCGGATGAGATCCACGGCGATCTCGTCCATGGAGAGGAAGCCTTCGTTCCCTATGCCTCCTTGTCCGCTGCCGCCGCCTCGCGCTCCGTCATCTGCACGGCGCCGAGCAAGAGCTTCAACATCGCCGGCTTGAATACGTCCAACATCATCGTGTCGGATGACGGACTGCGCAGCCAGATTACCGAGGAGCTGCGCCGCTGCTCGCTCGGCTCCATCTCCGTCTTCGGCTACGCCGCAGCCAAAGCCGCGTATGGAGAAGGCGAGGAATGGCTGGACGAGGCGCTGGCCTACATCCGGAGCAATCTGGCCTACGTGGCTTCATATATCGAAGAGCATATTCCCGAAATCTCCGTCAAGCTGCCGGAGGGCACCTACCTGCTGTGGCTGGACTGCTCGGGACTGGGAATGCAGGATGCCGATCTGCACCGCTTCTTCCTCGACGAGGCGCGGCTTCAGCTCAGCGCCGGCACGGCCTTCGGCAGCGGCGGCGCCGGCCATATGCGGCTCTTCCGGGCGAGTCAGGCGCTAGAGGGCGCGATTAGCCAGTACCTATACCAACGCTAAGGAGCGACTATACCAATGGGGGAGTACGAACAAGCGCGCCAGGATGCGTACCGAGCAGGAGACTATGACGCAATCGAACGAATCATAGACGCAGAGGCAGCCGGAGAAACAGTCGAGCAGCCGAAGCCGGTCAACGCCAAACGGAAGGGAACGCACTGGCATCGAGATCCGGGCGCCGGAGCCGTCGAGTTTGCGCGGGAACAAGTGGGGGAGCTGACGGGCGAGGAGGGTTACGACGTCGTGCGCAGCCTGATAACGAGGCCGGCGGAAGAGTACGGAGACAAGCGCGTAAAGGTCTGCGTGTACTGCCGCTATCTGTGGCGCGATCCAAGCCTACGGAATACTCGCGGAACATGTTCAGACGAGTGCAAGACCGCGTTAAGATCGGAGCAAACGGCAATACGGCGCAAAGAGCAGGCGATGAGGATAGCGTTCTGGCAGGTCAAAGAGGAGAAACGCGTTCGGATTAGTTACTTCTACTGGCTGGAATACCCGTTTTGGGTAAACGAGTACGACATGTTGAAACGTACATGGAAGCACGAAGTCAGCGGCTACGACCAAAGTTTCCTTGATAAAATGAGCACGAAAAACGAGACGATCGGACCCCGAAATCGGAAAAAGCCAAAACGGAGACCGCAAGAGTAATTTTAAGTGGCGACATTTCGGTATAGGTGAGAAGGGGAGTTCAGGCGATTCCCCGGTATTTTATTTGCCCATCGTGCGATATTTCAAACGTAAAGGAGGGGAATGCGTTATGGATGGAATTGGAGTGCGTGGACTGCGCCTCAAACTCGGCTTGACTCAAGTACAATTTGCAGAGTGCCTTGGCGTCAGTCAATCGCTAATCTGCGATGTTGAAAACGGCCGTCGGAATGTCTCGCCTAATCTACGCGTTCGGATCGCGCTTGAATGCGGCGCGGGGGAAGACGTTATCGAGACGCTGGCACGCGCAAAGGCATCGAGCAAGCTTGTATTTTGACGCGAAATAAGACGCTCAAGGCGCGGGGGTTCCAATGACACCGGCGCTTAATTGGCGTGCCTAAAACGCGGCCAAAACGAGGGCAACCGTACCATATATGCGCGAGAAATCGAGGGGGTTAGGTGTTGGGGAGACACGAAATCGAGTACGGAGCCAAGAGGCCGCTCGTTTTTGAAGATTACGATATTCGCAATCACTGGCGCAAGGCGCTTTACATCAAGATTGACGATTACATCCGCGGCAATGTCCGGGCGGATACGCTTGTCGGCTACGACCTGGCTCAGAGGTGCCGGCGCATCGAGAAAGTGGCGATAGAGATATGCAAGTCATACGCTCCAACGCGAAATTACGGAATAAAGAAAGCGGAGATTCGTACAGCGATCGACCATATCTTCAAGCTAATGGAGGCGGAGTACCATGTTCAAAGTCACGGAGATAACGCCACTATCGAAGCATCAGCGCTTGGTGAAGCTGGAAAATGAAAATGGCGCGACGACGACGCTGACATATGGCGCAGGCTTCTCGGATGCACACATTCGACTAATGGCGCCGGGTATCGCAGGCAAGAGCGAGCTTAAATCGAAACCAAAAGGGGAGATGACGGAATGGGAATCGGAAATGGCGGAAGTAAAACGTGGACTGGCGGAGCGGAGACGGGTGACATGATCGCGACTATTGGGCCGAGTATCGCTCGGAGTACGACGGTAGCAACGCCGGAGCTGCCGGACAAGCCGAAGAAGAAGCGCGGCATGATTGTTAAGGTGACGGACCGCGGTTTCTCGTTTATCGAAGCGGAGGACGGCGTGCAAGTCTTCGTCCACCAATCGCAGCTTAACGAGGCCGGCATCTTTCAACCGCGCTACGGCGACAAGGTGACGTTTGATATCGAGGTGAACGCGCGCAACGGAAAGGAACAGGCGGTCAATGTCGCGGAGTCATTCCACCGTTGAAAACTTACGCCTATGTCGCGGTAACAAAGACTGCAGACGGGCGCGTCGCGGCTGGCGTTGAGTTCCAGCGCTTGACGGACGAGGGCTTCCTTCCGTACTGGATAAGCTCGTGGGTTCGCGATGGCCTAAAATCGCCGTCCATACGCCAAGCCGTCACGCTGATACTTAGCGAGTCACTGGCGGCGGTCGATCCGGAGCATACGGAAGTTGAGTTCGCCTCTTTTGTGGGGCCATTCCATCGTCACGCGGAAATACGCGATCAGCTCCGACTATGCGCGCGCGACGGGCTTAAAATCCGGCTCCGCTTTGAACAGCGGCACGTTATCGTTAGGCGGAGCAACGCGCTGGAACTCGCCAACGACGCGCTCAGGCGGGGAACGACGATTTCAATGCCAGTATAAAAAAACGAGAGGAAGATTAACCATGAAAATTACCGACCAACAAGCAGAACTGCTCGACGTACGACTGATGCAGGGGAATGACGTGCTTAAACCGGGCTCCATGATTCAAGAACTGCAAGGACGTGTGGCGCAGAATCAAGCGCCGTCCACCGCTTCTGACGTCGCCGGCCTGAAAGCCGATCTGAACGCGCTAATTGCGAAGCTCCGCGCCGCAGGGCTAATGGAATGAACTATTCCCTCTATATCGCGAGTGTGGCCGACGATAAGCGCGCGGCCTATTCGTGGTGCCTCGTCAATTACGAAGGAGTCGCGTCCGAAGGCGTTTACCTGACTCACGGTGAGCGCCGCTTCGATGAACCGTACTGCGCCCATGTCGCGCTTCAACGGGCATTGCGGGAGGCTGCGCGCCAGGCGGGTAAGATTCGGCTCCGCATCGTTATGGATGAAGTCGTATCCGGCGCGATCGGCTACGAGATCCTTGACGCCAACCGGCCGCTTTATCCTGCGTTGCTGCAGACGACCAAACGCGTTCTCCGCCGCTTTGATGAAGTAGAATTCGCCGCGTTCCGGAAAGACGAAGCCGACGCGCTGCCGGAAGAATCCGCGGTAATCGACGACGCAATGACAGCGCTAGAGGATGCGCGCACGCTCGCCGGCCAGCTCCGGTTATGGCGCGACCTGATCG
>NZ_CBRA020000192.1:0-4112 GCF_000469945.2 Paenibacillus sp. P22
CCGCAAGCCGGACCTGCTCGCGGAGCCTCCGGTGGAGCGCCAGGCGGCCGATGCCGGCGACCTGCGGCGCCTGCTGCGCGAGGAGAGCGGGCTGACGGCCCGTTCCCCGCCGCTGGTGGGGAGCGGAGGAGCATACGTTCAGCCATCTTCATTGGACAATGCGCGTATATCTGGCCGAGCTGGACTCTTCCGGAAGCGCGGCGTGGCCTCGGGCAGCAAGCGCCGCCGCCGAGACGGGAGAAGCCTATGCGGCTTCCGTGGAGACGGCAGCGGCGTCGCAGAGCGCGACGGCCGGCGCGAATGCGGCAGCTGCAGGCAATTCACCTGAGCTGCCCCCGGAATACCGCTGGATCGGCCCTGGCGACATGCGCCATTATGCCTTTCCGAATTTATTTGCCAAGATCCTGTACGACTACTGGGACAAAGCCGAAGACGGGGAAAGGGCGTAAATCCGATGGCCAAGCTGCTTGATGTGCTGCTGGAGGAAAAAATCGTCGCGATATTCCGGGGTATCGGAGCGCAGGAAGCGGATGCTGCGGCAGGAGCGCTCATCCGCGGCGGCATCTCCTTGATGGAGGTTACGCTTAATACCGACGAAGCTTTGCCGATCCTTTCCCGCTGGCGAGAGCTTTATGACGGACAGGCCTATATTGGCGCCGGAACGGTACTGGATCTCAAGCAGGCGAGGGAAGCGGCTTCCGCCGGCGCGCAGTTCATCATCTCGCCGAACCTCGACGAGGAAGTGGTCGCCTTCGGCGCTGCCGAAGGCATATCCGTATGGCCGGGAGTCATGACGCCGACCGAGATCGTCCGAGCCTGGAAGGCGGGGGCGGAAGCGGTCAAAATATTCCCGATGGCCTCCCTCGGCCATCGTTACCTGCAGGAGCTGAAAGCTCCGTTGAATCTTATTCCCATGATGGCGACCGGCGGCGTCGATCTGGACAACATCGGGGATTATTTGCGGGCGGGAGCGGATGCCGTAGGCTTGGGAAGCAAGATTGTCAATCTGCAATGGGCTCGCGAGGGCCGGTTCGACCTCATGGAGGATCGGGCACGGCAGTTCGCGGAAGCGGTGCGGGCACAGCGGAGTTAACAAGGATAAAAAAAAGGCAACGGATGAGGCGCATGCCCCCGCTGCCTTTTTTTTTCGCTTTTATCGGAGCTTCATCCTCGACATCGCGAAGGGTCGAATCAAATCGCCCGGACTCCGAGCAGCGTTTTCAGGACGCGCTTCGGAGGGGCGCCATGCCTCTTGAACTTGCCGTTGTCGTAGAACAGCTCCGCGGTTTCTTCTCCTCTCATGCATACCGCCCGCTCGCCTAGCAGTCGGGTCTCGAATAAATCCGATCGGAAGGCATCGGCTCTGTTCGTGACGAACAGGTAGCCCTCCTTGAGCAAGCTCAGGGTATGGTGGACGGAAAAGAAAGTGCGGCGAAAAAAGGGAGGGGCGCAAAGCCGGCGGCGATCATGCCGGAATGGCCCAGGCAGTTGAACGATGGATTGGGACAAGAAGCCTGCCGCTTCAAGGGGACGAAGGAGAAAAGCTTCGGCAAAAAAAAAGAGGCCCGCGATTGCTCGCGGGCCCAGAGAGAATATATGAATAAGGGGGGTCTGATAGTAGTATAAAACCGGTTACTGAAACCTAGCTGAAGGAATTATTACATTTGTATTACAAGCAGAGAGGGATCGTTCTCGGCTGATACCGGAGTTCAGAGCTTGCGAAAGGCGAAGAAATAGAGGCGGAGAGAGAATGGAACGATTGAGATGCAGAATTTGTAAAATATGGTTCTATCCTGAAACAAAGCCGAGTTGAAGGCTGTTTTATATATAGATTAGCAAAATGGCCGTTTTCTTGCGAAATCTTTGGTGAAATCCAATCCGTTCGTGGAGGAGCGAAGCAATGTGAAAAAGAAGGCATTTCTTTTCTCAGGCATCGTGTTGATCCTGGCTGCAGGAGCTGGGGCTGCGTATGGGACTTACCCGGATAAAGTTCAGGGATCGCTCAAAGTTTTCGATGGCGTGATCTTCTCTGAAACCGATCAGGCAGCCCAAAAAGACATCATTGATTCCATCGATCCCGTGTCTGGTAAAGCCGCTAAAGAACATCCGTCCAAAGCTGCAAAGCTAACGGAGGCCGGCATCGAGGTGGACAAAAATAAAAAGGAGAAGACAATCGACTTTGATTTCGATGGTAAAAAGACCAAGCTGAAATTCTCTTCCGTTGCAAATGGGAAGAAAGAAGTCGTGCTGCCGAATAGCGAAGAAGGCTACCAGCTCACCCCGATCGCAAATCAAAGCGGATATGTGCTGGATTACAATGGCTCCTTGTATGGACTGGATATCGCGGAGGGCAAGATTGCGAAGATGCTGTCCGACACTGTCGGTGAGTATGACAGGGAAACCTTGGAAAAGAAACAGATCGAGAATCTCCCTCTCGTTTGGGGCGGTCGCGCTCGTGTCAACCCCAAGGGAGAATTCATGATTTTCTTCTCCAACCGCGAAGCCGTTGAAAATGGCCGGGGCGATGGACAGCTTTGGGTGAAAAACTTTAAGACTCAAGAACAATTCCCGGCATTCTCCGGCGGTTATGAATTCATTGGATGGGGGGAAGGCAATCAGGCCTTTATCCGTTCTCAGGACACCATCTTCGGCATCGATCTCGAAAATCGCAAGCAGTCCGTTGTCCAAGACCACGTAAGCCCAGAGAGCGTAGTTTCCTATCCGTACCTGGTCATTCCTGAGCTTAAGAGCGTCAAAGTAGCCAGTCTTACTTCGAAGAAAGAGCTGTCGCTGGTTGAAGGCATAGGCAGGGTCGATATGATTCTGGCCGATATTGCGTCCCCTAAATTTGCGATGCTGAATTTCCCCGATCCGACCTCTTTCAATACGAACATTATTGTTGTCACCGATCCCGAGAATGCCGCAACCAAGGTTATTTCCCCTGACGCAGGATCTGTTATCGAGACCTTCTCCTGGATCGATTCAGAGAATCTCCTGGTTGTTGCCTTGAAAAAGGGCACGACTGCTCAAGTATCCTACGTTGTAAACATCAATAAATTACATCCTCCGGATTAAACGTGTCCATGGTATGACGTGCCGTCAAGACATCTATAATGTAATAGCAAGTTATCGTTAAAAAGAGAGGAGCCCAATCTGGGCTTCTCTCTTTTGCTATCTTGCTAAGGATTGCTTTCTTTCCTATCCCATTTTACAACAGCAATTCTTTCAACACAGAAACAACCATGGAGTGATCTTCCTCGCCAGGCAGTCCCGATACCGTTATGGTGCCAACGATTCCTTCCTTTTCCAAGCGCAGCGGGAAGGCGCCGCCTTCAGCCTTGTAATCATCCGGATTGAGACCGTAGGCTTTCACCGTTGAACCGGTCGATTTCATCAGGATGTGCATATAGTAGGAACTATGGCCGAAATGATGGACAACGTTATTTTTCCATGACACCCATTCATCGTTATGAGAAGATGTGCCTTCCATTCTGCTGTAAAATAACAGCTCACCGTTTTTTCGAATATCGACGACGATCGATTTGTTCTCCAGCAACGCTTTTTCTATCATGCTGGTTCCAACCTTGTATGCGGTTTCGTTCGTGAAAAGGGAGAACTGAAGGTCCGTCTCTTCTTGCAGCAATGGTTGTAATAAAGCGTCGTGTCGGTTCACAGGGAGCACTCCCGTTTCTTGTGAATTAGTATTTCTTGGTCGTTATTATACATGCTTGCGATGGTTTTATCGAGGCGTACAGAGCAGTAGGCGAATGAATCAGTAACACCAGCGGAGCTTTTTTTCATACGTATATGTCATGAACGTTTGTCGGCATAGGACCAGTTGGATTGTTCTCCTTTCATTTCCTTTTTTGTGCGTGCCGATGATCTTCACATGAACATATAACGGAGGCTACTAAGATGAATGAATTTAAGAACGATCTTCAAAATTTGAATATGGATGCGTTCAAAGCGAGCGGCATAACTCCGAATGCGGGTCAAGGTCAAGTGGATCCTAATAATGCTCGTCTTTGTATCGGCGTTTGCATCGGCTTTTGTATCGGTTTTTGCGGCGGCTGCGGTGGATGCGGCGGCTGCGGAGCTGCGACCAGTTCGAC
>NZ_CBRA020000193.1:0-3961 GCF_000469945.2 Paenibacillus sp. P22
ACCGGCGCCTCGGCGCTCGCCGGGGCGGAGGGAATCGCCGCTCCGAGCAGCAGGGATACGCCAAGCAGCGTGGAAGACAGCCGCAGGGCGGAGTTTTTTCGGGTAGAAGCGAACATATGGGCAGGCATCCTTTCCAGCTTGGAGGTAGCGGGACAGGGATACGCCGGAACAACCGGCGGCGCCCCATTTCCCGTCTGGGTAATAGTCCCAGTTGCCATCTCTAGACGGAGCCTGCGGGTAAAAGTTGCTTCCGGACTCTAAAAAACTCGAGTTTAAAAGGCGCTGTTAGCTGCGATGAAGGCCCAAGGGCTGCAAATCAAACAGTTCCGTCAGCTCCAGCAGATCATCGATGACGGCGTCAGCCTGCATGAGCTCCTCTTCCTGGGCAAAGTCAAAGCGGCAGCCTACCGCCATGAGGCCATTCTTTTTCGCGGCAAGGATATCGGACAGCCTGTCTCCGACCACGGCTGCTTGTTCAATGCGATGTTTCTTCAGGATATGGCCGACCAGATCCGCCTTGTTTTGCGACTGGATGTGCTGGATGCTGAACGTTTCGGCAATCCAGGCGTCCAGCCTGTAATAGCCGACAATGGCGTTCAAATACTCGGCCTGCCCATTGCTCGCGATGAAAATCGGGCAGCCCGCTTGCTTCAAGCGCTCGAAGAGCTCGATGACATGAGGGTATAAAGCTCCTCTGCCGTCCGCAATGTTCCCAAGCAGCTTTTCATGAAAATAGTCGTTCGCCCTATGCCTGATTTCATTTGAATGATCGGGCAAGAGCGTTTCCCATACGACAGGCAGCGGAACTCCCATGATCTCTCGGTATTTCTCGATTGGAGCCGCGCTCGCCCATTCGCCAAGCGACTTCAGATAGCCGAACGTCTCCTGCAAGGAGATTTCTAAAATCCTGTCCGTCTGAAACAGCGTTCCGTCCATGTCGAATATAAGCGCAATCGGCACTGTATTCCTCTCCTCCGTCCGTTTATTTCCGCCTATCCATTTCATTCCACCTGCCTTCCAATAATCCCTCTCTTGCCGGCGGCACGCTCCGCGCCTGGGATGCGGAAGAAGCCAAAAAAACCTGTCCCGGAATGCCTGGAGGCATAGGCGGGAACAGGTTTTTTTTCGGGGATTTAACGAAGCACGCTACGCTTACTTCCGGTGCATCTTGAACTCCAGGAACAGCTCGTTGTAATGCGAGAGCATGCGCTTGCCGAGGTTGTCGTACACCTCGAGCCGGCCCGTCAGCTCCTCCGGCGGATAGAAGCGCTCATCCGAGGATATTTCCTCGGGCAGCAGCGGTATCGCGTCCTTGTTCGGCGTGGAGTAGCCGACGTACTCGGCGTTCTGGGCGGCATTGGCCGGATCGAGCATGAAGTTCATGAATTTGTAGGCTCCGTCGAGATTGCGGGCCGTCCTCGGAATGACCATATTGTCGAACCAGACGTTGGAGCCTTCCTTCGGAATGACGTAGTCGAGCTTGTCGTTCTCGTCCATGATCTCCGACGCATCGCCCGACCAGACGACGCCGGCGGCCGCTTCCTCGTTCGCGAGCAGCATCTTGATCTCGTCGCCGACGATCGCCTTCACGTTCGGCGTCAGCATCTGGAGCTTGCGCAGCGCTTCCTGCAGATGCTCCTCCTTGCGGTCGTTGAGCGAATAGCCGAGGCTGTTGAGGCCGAAGCCCATCACCTCGCGCGCGCCGTCGACGAGCAGCAGATTGTTTTTGAGCCGCGGGTCCCACAGGTCGTCCCAGCTGTCGAACACGAGATCCTTGGGCGTCAGCTCCGGATTGTAGATGATGCCGACCGTTCCCCAGAAATAAGGAATGGAATATTGATTGTCCTTGTCGAAGCTCAGATTCAGGAAACGGGAGTCGATATGCTTGAGATTGGGCAGGCGGCCGTGGTCGATCGGCAGCAGCAGGTCCTCCTGCTTCATCTTGTCGATGGCGTACTCGGACGGGACCGCGACGTCGAACGTCGTGCCTCCCTGCTGCACCTTCGTCATCATCGCCTCGTTGGAGTCGAACGTCTGGTAGATGACGGTGATGCCCGTCTCCTTCTGGAATTTCGTCAGCAGATCGGGATCGATATAATCGCCCCAGTTGTAGATGGTCAGCGTATTGGACCCGGAATATCCCTGGCTGGAATTGAGATAGGAAGCCAGGTACATGCATCCGAGGGAGGCGACCAGAATGGCGGCGAAAGCTGGATCAGGCCCTTCATCGCGATCCCCCCTCTCCCGCTCCGGTCATGACGCCGCCGCGCGACGCCGAGCCGGCTCTCGATCCGCTGCGCCGGGTGATGAAATAATAGCCCGCGACAAGCAGGATCGTGAACAGGAAGATGAGCGTCGACAGGGCGTTGATCGACAGCGAGATGCCTTGGCGGGCACGCGAGTAGATCTCCACCGACAGCGTGGAGAAGCCGTTGCCCGTGACGAAGAACGTCACCGCGAAGTCGTCCAGCGAGTAGGTCAGCGCCATGAAGAAGCCGGCGAAGATGCCTGGACGGATAAACGGCAGCACGACGCCCGTAAGCACCTGCCAGCGGCTCGCGCCGAGATCCCGGGCGGCATCGATGAGCGTCGGGCTCATTTCCTGCAGCTTGGGCAGCACCATGAGCACGACGATCGGCACGCTGAAGGCGATATGCGACAGCAGGACGCTGAAGAAGCCGAGCCGGATGCCGATCATCGTGAACAGGATGAGGAACGAGGCGCCGATGATGACGTCGGGGCTTACGATCAGCACATTGTTGAAGCTGAGCAGCGTGTTCTTGTTCCGCCTCCGGCGCACCTCATAGATGGCGAGCGCGCCGACGATGCCGAGCACCGTCGACAGAAGGCCGGACAGCAGGGCGATGACGAGCGTGTTCAGCACGATGATCAGCAGCCGGGTATCGGCGAACACTTCCCTGTACCAATCCAGCGTGAACCCTTCGTAGCCGTGCATCGTGCCGCCGCTGTTGAAGGAGTAGAACGTCAGATAGAAGATCGGCGCGTACATGACCGCGAAGACGGCGATCAGATACAGATTGGACCATGGCCATTTCTTGGTGGCATTCACTTCTACCTTCTCACCTCCCGTTTACCGGCTGCGAACATGATCAGCACCATGACGATAATCAAAAACACCGCGATCGTGGAGCCCATGCCCCAGTCCTGCGTGACGAGAAAATGCTGCTCGATGGCCGTGCCGAGCGTTATGACGCGGTTGCCGGCGACGAGCCGCGTAATCATGAACAGCGACAGCGCCGGGATGAACACGGCCTGGCAGCCGGCCTTGACGCCGTCCAGCGTCAGCGGGAACACGACCCGGCGGAACGTCGTCCACGGCGATGCGCCGAGATCCCTCGCCGCGAACACGAGAGACGGATTAAGCTCTTCAAGCGAATTGAAAATCGGCAGAATCATGAACGGAATGAAAATATAGACCGAGACGAACACGAAGCTGAAGTCGGTGAACAGAATCTGCTGCGCCCCGATGCCGAGCCACTCCAGCGACCGGTTGACGGCGCCGTACGTCCCGAAGATGCCCAGGAAGGCGTATACCTTGAGCAGCAGATTGATCCAGGTCGGCAAAATGATGAGCAGCAGCCACAGCTGCTTGTGCTTCGTCCGCGTCAGCAGCCAGGCGGCCGGGTATGCGATCAGCAGCGAGAACAGCGTGATGAGGAACGCATACCAGAACGAGCTCAGCGTCATCTTGAGGTAGACCGGCGTGAAGAAGCGGACATAGTTGTCCAGCGTGAACGCACCGTCGACGTCGAAGAAGGACTTGTACAGCGTCAGCGCGATCGGCGCCGCCACGAACAGCACAATCCACAGGACGTAGGGAACGAGGAAGAAATTGCGGTTGCGGACGGCCACTAGCTGTTCCCTCCGGGCCTGCCCGTCTCGATGGACGCCGGCTCAGGCGCTCCCGAACCCGGCTCGGCTCCTCCGRCCGCGCCGGCGG
>NZ_CBRA020000194.1:0-8246 GCF_000469945.2 Paenibacillus sp. P22
GGGCGGCAGCACCGCCGCCGGAGCGGGAAGCGGCAGCACCGCCGCATTCGCTCCGAACGCCGTTACTGTTGCGGCCGTGACGCTGCGCAAGGGACCGTCGTCGTCCTACGACCAGATCCGCAACCTGAAGATCGGAGAGTCGATCCAGGTGACAGCTGTGCCGAACGGCTACTGGTACATGGTCAAGGATTCGGCCGGTGTCACGGGTTACGTCAGCTCCGACACCAAATATATTTCCGTTACGGGAACGCTCCCCGGCGGCGCCGCCCCAAGCCCGCAGCCTTCCGTCCCGACTCCGAATCCAGCACCGACTCCGCAGCCTTCCACGCCATCGGCGGGGACAAGCTTGAGTCCGCAGGCCTCCGAGCAGATCGAGGCCGTCATCAATGCCGGACTCAAGTATCTGGGAACGCCTTACGAGTACGGTTCCAGCCGCAGCGACACGTCTACGTTCGACTGTTCGGACTTTGTCCGGCAAGCCTTCCTGGACGCGCTCAGCCTGCAACTGCCGGTGGACTCCAGGGGACAAGGGCAATATGTGTTGGATCGAGGCGCTTATACGACGGACTGGAACTCCCTCAAGAGAGGGGATCTCATGTTCTTCGTGTCGTCCGGGACTAAGGTGAACAGCTCCGGTCCTTTGGATTCGTCGATCATTACGCATGTAGGCATGTATCTCGGGGACAACAAGATCCTGCAGACTTACTCCAAGGAATCAGGGGGCGTGCAGGTCACGACGGTATCTCCGACATCCAACTGGCAGTTCCGCTTCCTCTTTGGCGGCAGCGCTGTCTAAAACAAACGAACAAGCAGGGCGCCATCCCATGGGAGTGGTGCCCTGCTTGTTTATTATATATCCACTCAACCGGGAGCCCCCGAGCAGAATAAGCCGAAAAAATCGTCTTATTCGCCTCAACCGAGGGCTCCCGAGCCGAATAAGCCGAAAAAATCGTCTTATTCGCCTCAACCGGGAGCCCCCGAGCGGAATAAGCCGAAAAAATCGTCTTATTCGCCTCAACCGGCTCATTCCGCTTCAACCGGCTCATTCCGCCCAATAGGCACATCCCGCCCAACCGGCTCATTCCGCCCAATAGGCACATCCCGCCCAATCGGCTCTCTCCGCTGAACCGACGAAGCCCCGCCGGGCTGGACAACCTTCTGTCCGGCCTAACAGGGCTTCGGTATGGCTTACAGAGCGTCCTTCGGATTCCGGCGGGCGACGCCGCTGGCGCGAGCCGCCTGGACGACGCGGCGGCGGACTTCCTCGACGACCTTGGCGTTGAACACGCTCGGGATGATGTAGCTGCGGCTCAGCTCGTCTTCGCCTACCGTGGAGGCGATCGCTTCGGCCGCGGCAAGCTTCATCTCCTCGTTGATCGTAATTGCGCGGCAATCGAGAGCGCCGCGGAAGATGCCGGGGAAGCACAGCACGTTGTTGATCTGGTTCGGATAGTCGGAGCGGCCCGTCGCGAAGACGGCGACGATGTCCTCCGCTTCCTCCGGACGAATCTCCGGCTCCGGATTGGCCATCGCGAACACGATCGGCTGCTCGTTCATCGTCTGCACCATATGGCGCTTGAGAATGCCGCCGGCCGACAGGCCGATGAACACATCCGCTCCGGCAATCGCTTCGGACAGTCCGCCGCTCACGCGATCCGGATTGGTGTTGCCGGCGTACCAGTTCCACATCGGATGCGCGTACTCCTTGTCCGCCGTCAGAATGCCCTCGCGGTCGACGCCGAGCACGTTGCGGGCTCCGCCGGCCAGCAGCATCTTGGTGCAGGCCGTTCCTGCCGCGCCGATGCCGCAGACGACGATCTTGGCGTCCTCGATCCGCTTGCCCGTCAGGCGCAGAGCGTTGAGCAGCCCTGCGTACAGGACGACAGCCGTGCCGTGCTGGTCATCGTGGAAGACCGGAATGTTCAGCTCTTCGCGCAGCCGCTCCTCGATCTCGAAGCAGCGCGGAGCGGAGATGTCCTCCAGGTTGATGCCGCCGAAGCCTGGCGCGATGGCTTTTACCGCGGCGATGATCTCTTCCGTATCCTGCGTGTCCAGGCAGATCGGGAAGGCGTCGACGTCGGCGAATTGCTTGAACAGCATCGCCTTGCCCTCCATGACCGGCATGGCCGCTTCAGGACCGATGTTGCCGAGGCCGAGCACAGCGCTTCCGTCGGAGACGACGGCGACCGTGTTGCGCTTGATCGTCAGAGAGAACGCTTTGGAAGGATCCTCATGGATAGCCGTACAGACGCGGGCGACCTCCGGCGTGTAAACCCTCGACAGATCGTCGCGGTTTTGGATCGGCGTTTTCGGCTGGATCGTGATCTTGCCGCCAAGATGGAGCAGGAAGGTGCGGTCGGAGGTGTTGATGACGCGGATTCCGTTGATCAAGCCGAGCGATTTGCCGAGCCTTTCCGTCGTTCCGGTGTCTTTGACCTTGACCGTCAAGTCGCGAGTCGTGCTGCCCTTGCTCGTCGAAATGACGTCGATGGCGATCACGTCGCCGCCTGCGGCTTCGATCGCCGATACGACGGAGCTGAAATTGGTACCGCTCTCAATTTCGAGCCTGACAATGACTGTTTTTCCATCCAACGCTTTGTTATCCATGCGCTCATCTCCTCAGGTGAGCCTCTCCGCCGCAGCGGGAGGCGTGTGTAGTCATGTTCCGGCAGAAAGAAAGCCGGATTGTGTATAGTTCATGTTCCAGCAGAAAGCCGGAGCCGTCAATGCATCAGCCGCAAGACGGCAGTCGGGCATTCCAGGGGGTCGTACTGCTGATTGCGCTTGCTCATGAGAGTCTGCCTGTACTCTCCGGAGCTGTAGGGCTGCTGGATCATCCGGAACCACTTGTCGATCGTGCCGGACGAATGCAGCATCTCCCCGAAGCCGCTGCGGATGAAGTACTCCAGATTCTCTTCCTCCTGGCCGGGTATCGGCTTGTGGAAGAGCATCGGGATGCCTTTGCTCATGCCCTCGGTGCAGGTCATGCCTCCCGGCTTGGTCACGAGCAGATCGGAGGCGTCCATGAGCTTGGATATCTCCTTCGTGAAGCCGAGCACGCGGATGTTGGGATGGACGAAGCGGGGATCCTCCAGCATGGCTTCGCGGGATTTTCCGTTCGTGCCCGTGCAGAAGATCAGCTGGACTTCCTCGCGCCATCGCGTCATGTACGTGATGAACTCGTCTTCTTCTTCCATCAGGCCCCATCCGCCGCCCATGACCAGGACGGTCGGCATCGCTTTGAGTCCAAGCTCCCGCTGCGCTTCCGCTTGATTCTGGGCTTGCCAGAACTGGGGATGAACCGGTATGCCGGTGACCTCGATTCGGGCCGGCGGGATTCCCCGCTCCATCAGCTTGCGCTTGACGACGGGCGTAGAGACCAGATAATGGTTCACTTCCGGGCTGGCCCAGGTGCCATGGGCGTCATAATCGGTGATCAGCGTATATAAAGGCACATCGAGTCCGAGCCTTTTGAGCCGTGCGACAGCCGCATTGGGCCCCGGATGCGTGCAGACGATGATCTCCGGCTTGAGCTGCTGGATGACCTGCTCGGTCTGCGTATAGAAGATCCGGTGAATGGCCAGCTGCGTGAACCGGTTGAAGGAACGCTTATAATTGGTGCGGTACATCATGCCGACCAGCTTAGGCTGCTTGCCTACGGTTTTGCGGTATGCGGACATGATCAGCGGGGCCAAGACCGGATTAAGGAATTTACCCAGCTCGAGCACCCGTGTCTGGACATCCGGAGACAGCTGCCTGAGTCCGGCAGCGAGCGCGTAAGCCGCTTGCGTATGACCGGATCCGAACCCCTCTGAGAGCAACAGCACCCTTTTCTTGCGCATGCACTCACCTACTTTTCTCTATCCCAATATTACGACGAGCGCGGTAGGAAAGACAAGCATGGGAGTTGGGAGTTGCATCCAGCCCTGCTTCTCCGATATTCTTGGCATGACGGATCGAACCGCTGTACCCGCCTTTGACGCCATCCGGAAACCCTATATAAGGAAGGATAATTTCAAATGAACGAACAACGACAGCCGGTCTCCGAGGGAGATCTGGTCCGATTCACGTACAAAACGGGAACCTACGCCGGCAGGGTGGCCGAGACCGGATCGCCTCGCTGCGTGGTCGAGACGCTTGCCGTGCTGCGCCATCCCGACCAGGGAGACCTTCATCATCCCTACGATCCGGACGTTCCGATGTTCCATGAGCGCCGCGCCTTGTCGCATCGGGAGAAAGCGCTCGTCCTGCTTCGCGATATGGAGCCGTTCCGGGGAAGCGGGATTCCGGATTACAAGGAATCGCTCGCTGCAGCGGTGCGCCTCTCGCTCGGCGAGCTGGAGCGTCTGGAGCGCTGGTCGGCCCGCGCGCGGGAGACGCTGCAGGATGTGGCGAAGGACTACGGTCTTTAGGAAGCGGCCAGCGGAATTCCAGCGGGAATGAATATCCTTTATTTTGAAGCCTTTCGCCTTTATGCGGCGGAAGGCTTTTTCATCTCCATCCAGGTGCATAAAGCGTATAAAAATGTTCTTCCTTCCTGGCTGCGTCAGGGTAGAGCGTTTTCATTTGTCGCAAAAGGGCGCCGATTCGGACAATTTGCATGTCTATACATGTCTTTGTTTACTCAAAGTTAACATGAACTGTGATCTTATTGGGAGGAAACGGCTTGCCTCAAAGTTGTTGTACCCAACTGGACCGGCGATGTGATACGATGAATGCAGAATCGACGCTGTACTGTGCCAAAGCGGCCGCCCGGCGCTCCCAAACCCTTGCCTGATAAGGCGTACGGGCGATAATGAACGATATTAATAATCAGGTTTATAAAAAGAATTACATTGATATGCCCCGTTCAGGATGATAAAATCAACGAATAACTATCGTTTCCGGAGTGTATTTCCGCTTCCTGAGCTCCATGCCGTGACCGATTATTTCTGCCAAGTTAACAACTGGACAGCCAAGCTTGAATATGAATTCGTATGCATTTTTATACATTTCGGCCGCCTTCATCCGAACCGTATACGGAGGACCTTCTGCCTGCTGTCCGTTCTTATATCTATCCTCCGACAGAAAGGTTGCATCCGATGAACAGGAAAATGACTGGATTGCCGCCGAAACAAGGCCTCTACGATCCGCAGTTCGAAAAAGACGCTTGCGGCATGGGATTTGTGGCGAACATCAAGGGAGTACCATCCCATACCATCATACGCCAGGCGCTCACCGTCCTGGAGAACATGGAACACCGCGGCGGCCAGGGCAGCGAGCCCAACACCGGCGACGGCGCAGGCATCCTGCTGCAGATTCCGCACGGCTTCTTCAAGCGCGAGCTGTCCGCCCAAGGCATCCAGCTCCCGGCTGAAGGCGCTTATGCGGTCGGCATGCTCTTCCTGCCGCAGGACCCGTCCGTGCGGGAGCGGCTTGAGAACAAGCTGGAGACGATCATCGCCGAGGAAGGCCAGTCGCTGCTCGGCTGGCGCACCGTGCCGACCAACGACGAGTTGCTCGGAGAATCGGCCCGCAAGGCGATGCCTTTCGTCCGCCAGGTGTTCATCGCGCGCAGCGCGGAGCTCTCGGAAGAGCTGGCATTCGAGCGCAAGCTCTATGTCATCCGCAAGCGCTCCGAGCTCGCGATCCGCTATGCCGGCGAAGAAGGCGGAGACATGTTCTATTTCCCGTCCCTCTCCAGCAAGAAGATCGTGTACAAAGGCATGCTGACGACGGAGCAGGTCCGCTCCTTCTATGTGGAGCTCAATGACGAAGCGATGGAGACGGCGCTTGCGCTCGTCCACTCCCGCTTCAGCACGAACACGTTCCCGAGCTGGGAGCGCGCCCACCCGTACCGCTACCTGATCCACAACGGCGAGATCAACACGCTGCGCGGCAACGTCAACTGGATGCATGCCCGCCAGTCTCTGTTCGCCTCCGAGCTGTTCGGAGAGGATCTCGACAAGATCAAGCCGATCATCAATCCGGACGGCTCCGATACGGCCATGTTCGACAATACGCTGGAGTTCCTGTACCTGGCCGGCCGCTCCCTGCCGCATGCGGCGATGATGATGGTGCCGGAGCCTTGGTCCAACCACGAGGACATGAGCGACGACAAAAAAGCGTTCTACGAATACCACAGCTGCCTGATGGAGCCGTGGGACGGCCCTGCCGCGATGGGGTTCACGGACGGCACTCAGATCGGAGCGATTCTCGACCGCAACGGCCTTCGTCCGGCGCGCTACTACGTGACCAAGGACGATGTCATCATCCTCGGCTCCGAAGCGGGCACCGTGCACGTAGAGCCGGAGAATATCCTTTATAAGGACCGCCTTCGTCCAGGCCGCATGCTGCTCGTCGATACCAAGGAAGGCCGGATCATCTCCGACGAAGAGGTCAAGGCGGGCATCATTGCGGAGAACCCGTACCGCGAATGGCTCGACGACAACCTCATCAGCCTCGTCGATCTGCCGGATGCCCCGGAGCTGCCGGAGCTCGAGCATGCGACGGTGCAGCAGCGCCAGCAATCGTTCGGCTATACGTTCGAGGATTTGCGCAAGGTTCTGGAGCCGATGGCTTCGAGCGGCGTAGAGCCGATCGGCTCGATGGGCTACGACGCTCCGCTGGCTATTCTGTCCGAACGACCGCAGCGTCTCTACAGTTACTTCAAGCAATTGTTCGCCCAGGTCACCAATCCGCCGATCGACGCCATTCGCGAGGAGATCATCACCGCGACCGGCACCTCGCTCGGTCCGGAGCGCAACCTGCTGAAGCCGGAGCCGGAGAGCGCGCGCCAGATCCGTCTGGAGTCGCCGATCCTCTCCAACGAGGACTTCGCCAAGCTGCGCCATGTGCGCCGCCCCGGCTTCAAGTCCATCACGCTGCCGATCTTCTTCCCTGCCGACGGCGGAGAGGAAGGGCTGCGCAAGGCGCTCGACACGATGTGCGAAGCGGCTGACCGCGTCATCGCCAAGGGCCACAACGTCCTCATATTGTCCGACTTCGGCTCGGATCGCGACAACTGCCCGATCCCGGCGCTGCTTGCGGTGTCCTGCCTGCATCACCATCTCATCCGCAACGGCACGCGTACCCGCGTCAGCCTGCTGCTGGAATCCGGCGAGCCGCGCGAGGTGCATCACTTCGCGCTGCTGCTCGGCTACGGCGTGAGCGCGATCAATCCGTACCTGGCGTTCGAGACGCTCGACGACATGATCCGCCAGGGCATGCTGCGCGGCGTTACGCATGAGAAGGCCGTCAAGAACTTCATCAAGGCCGCGACCAAGGGCGTTCTGAAGATTCTGTCCAAGATGGGCATCTCGACGATCCAATCCTACCGCGGAGCCCAGATTTTCGAGGCGGTCGGCCTGAACGAGGAACTCGTCGACAAGTACTTCACCTGGACGCCATCGCGCATAGGCGGCATCGGCCTGGACATCATCGCCGAGGAAACGCTCAAGCACCACAACCGCGCCTACGCCGAGCAGGAGGGCGCCGAGAAGGAGCTCGACTCCGGCGGCGAGTACCAGTGGCGCAAGGACGGGGAGGACCATCTGTTCAGCCCGCAGACGATCCATACGCTGCAGATGGCTTCCCGCTCGAACGACTACAAGCTGTACAAGAAATTCTCGGAGCTCGTGCAGGGCGAGGACCGCAAGTTCCTGACGCTGCGCTCGCTGCTGGACTTCAAGAAGGACCGCACCCCGGTGCCGATCGAGGAAGTCGAATCCGTAGAGAAGATCATGAGCCGCTTCAAATCCGGCGCGATGTCCTTCGGCTCCATCAGCAAGGAAGCGCATGAGAGCCTGGCCATCGCGATGAACCGCATCGGCGGCAAGTCCAATACGGGCGAGGGCGGCGAAGATCCGGCGCGCTTCATTCCGGATGCCAACGGAGATTCGAGGCGGAGCGCGATCAAGCAGGTCGCTTCGGGCCGCTTTGGCGTGACGAGCAACTATCTGGTCAACGCCGACGAGATCCAGATCAAGATGGCGCAGGGCGCCAAGCCGGGCGAGGGCGGACAGCTCCCGGGACGCAAGGTTTATCCGTGGGTCGCCGAGGTTCGCGGCTCTACTCCGGGCGTCGGCCTCATCTCGCCGCCGCCGCATCATGACATCTACTCCATCGAGGATCTTGCGGAGCTGATCCATGATCTCAAGAACGCCAACCCGCGCGCCCGCATCAACGTCAAGCTCGTATCCGAGGTCGCGTCGGCACGATCGCGGCCGGCGTCGCCAAGGGCCGGGCGGACGTCATTCTCGTCAGCG
>NZ_CBRA020000195.1:0-33790 GCF_000469945.2 Paenibacillus sp. P22
TGCTGCAGGTGGAAGCCGGTCCGATGTGGGCGGGAGTGGCGAACGGCGACGCGGACGCGATCGTCGCGGCTTGGCTGCCGATTACGCACAAGGACTATGCGGAGCAGTACAAGGACAAGTACGAGGATCTCGGGGCGAATTTGAAGGGAACGAAGCTTGGCCTCGTCGTTCCTTCTTATATGGACATTTCCTCGATCGAGGATTTGGCCAAGTAGGACAGCATCGGAGTCCCGGCAGGCACCAGGCACAAGAATGAGCTTGAGCCGCTTGCCGGACGAAAAAGAAAACCAGGAGGCAGACGCATTTTCGGATGCGCCTGCCTCCTGGTTTTTTTATGGCTTGGCGAGGGAGAGCCGCTTTAACCTCTCGAGCCGCTCGGGCTCGGAAAACCAGCGGTCCCGGGAAAGGAGCGAATGCGCCTCGCCGAAGCATTCGGCGGCTTCATGCGAGCGTCCAAGCGCAAGCAGGCATTCGCCAAGCTCCTCGTAGACGTACCCGTCCGGATCGGCGGCATCCCTATGCTTCAGCAGATCCAGCTGAATCGGATAGGCTTCGTCGGCCCGGCCGAGCAGGCGGAGCACCTTGGCCTCGCACCATCTCGCAATCGCAATCGGCTTGGGGCTCCCCTGCTCCAGGCGGAAGGACAAAGCCTTTCTGAACAGCTCCAGAGCCTCTTCCAGCTCGCCGGCCTCGACCTTGGCCCAGCCGACGTTGTTGTACAGCGATCCAAGCCAGCGGCTCGCAGCCGGACTGCTCTCGGCCAGCCGGAGCGCCTTGTCGTTCCATTCGGCCCGCTTGTCCGCGGCCGGCTCCGCGATTCCGAGCATATGAGCGGCGTCGACGGCATAATCGTCCTCTCCCGACTCCAGGCCGAGCTCCCATGCCGCGACAAAACAAGGCAGCGATTCCGGCTGGCGGGAGGAGGAGTTGTAGACCCGTCCCCGCTCCAGCAGGCAGCGGATTGCGGCCGAAGGAGGGGAGTCCGCAAGCAGCGCCTGCGCCTCGTCCAGGACAGCCTCGGCTTCCTCGAATTTCTGCTGCAAGCCCAGCGAGCGGGCAATCTGCGTCAGCAGTTCGGCCCGGTAGCCGCAGCTCTCGGAATCCTTGATTTCCCCGTATCGGGCACGGAACCGCTGCTCCGTCTGATCCGGCTGCTGATAATCCCACATGGCATCGAAATCTCTCATCGCATATACTCCAGTCATGATATGATTTGGATCGATTATCCGAACGACAACGGCTGAAACCGGAATTCGAGCCTGCAGCCGCTGCGCAGTTTTCAGAATCATTCCATCCGCTCCGCCGCGACTTGCGCATGGCTATCGTTCATTTTAATCGAGATCGCCTGCTTCGTACACATTCCGTTTTCCGGAGGAGGAAGGGATGGAGCTGTTCATCGCGCCGTATTATAATGAAAGAAAGAAGGGCAGGAAGAAATGAGGCGAGGCGAATGATTTTGGTCAGCTCCTGTCTGGCCGGGCATGAGGTCAGGTATAACGGAACGCACTGCCTGAGCGAAAAGATCGGGGCGCTGCTCCGTGACGGGCGCGCTGCCGCTGTCTGTCCGGAGCTTATGGGAGGCTTCTCGACTCCCCGCGAGCCGGCGGAGATTCAGGGAGGCAGCGGAGAAGATGTCCTGGACGGCGCTGCGCGCGTCGTAGACCGAGCCGGACTCGATGTCACGGCCCTCTATCTGGCGGGAGCGTACAAGACGCTGGAGCAGGCGAGGGCGGTCGGCGCCGATACCGTCATTTTGAAGGAGAACAGTCCGTCCTGCGGAAGCTCCGCCATTTATGACGGCCATTTCAACGGCATGAAAATTCCCGGCAGCGGCGTCACGGCCGCTTTGCTGCGCCGCCACGGAATTCGGGTGCTGTCGGAGGAAGAGATGCAGGAATGGGACGGGGCGAGTTGTGCCCAAGGATGATCCTGACTGCCGAGTGGGCGGCTGGTTCTGCAGGCGCAGGTCCCTAATAAGGGAGAGGCTTGGCTTGGAAATTGGGCATGAATAAGCAATCCGTCTTGACATACATACCCCCTGGGGGTATATTGGGAGGGAAAGAGCATTCAAATCCCGGCTCCGGCAGAGCCTGAAGGAGATGTGGAATAGATGGCGACAGAAGTTCTTCAAGTGAAGGGAATGTCCTGCGGGCATTGCGTCAGCTCCGTCGAAGGAGCGGTCCGGAATGCGGGCGGCGCCGCGAAGGTCGACCTTGCATCCGGCCAAGTAACGGTGGAATTCGACGATTCCAAGCTGTCCGTGCAGGCGATCAAGGAAGTCATCGAAGAGCAGGGCTACGATGTCGTTTGATTTGAAGAGATAGGCTAGCTTCAACCGGGAAGGATTCGAGCGGCAAGCGCTCGTTTCCTTCCTTTTTTGTTTCTAGCGGCAGGGGACGGAAGCGATGTCGCCATTTTGCATAAAGAATGTCCTCATTCGCTAGTCTTTTCCATCCAGGCTCTGTGTTACATTAAAGATGGGTAAGGGCTTTCAATTACAAGTTGCGGAGGTTGGACAATGAGCAAACTGCGTGTGGGCATCATCGGCTGCGGCGGCATCGCGAACGGCAAGCATCTGCCGGCATTGAGCCAGAACGGAAACGTGGAACTTGCGGCATTTTGCGATATCGTCGAGGAGAAGGCGCGCCAGGCCGCGGATCAGTACGGCATTGAAGGCGCAGCCGTATATACCGACTATCAGGAGCTGCTGAAGGACGGCAGCCTGGATATCGTGCATGTGCTGACGCCGAACGATTCGCATTCGCCGATCTCGGTCGCCGCGCTGGATGCCGGCAAGCATGTCATGTGCGAGAAGCCGATGGCCAAGACCGCGGAGGAAGCCAGAGCGATGCTGGAGGCGGCGCGCCGCTCCGGCAAGAAGCTGACGATCGGGTACAACAACCGCTTCCGTCCGGACAGCCAGCATCTCAAGAAGGTGTGCGAGGCCGGAGAGCTGGGCGAGATCTATTACGCCAAGGCGCATGCGATCCGCCGCCGCGCCGTTCCGACCTGGGGCGTCTTTTTGGATGAGGAAAAGCAAGGCGGGGGACCGCTTATCGATATCGGCACCCATGCGCTGGACTTGACGCTGTGGATGATGGACAACTACAAGCCGGTGTCGGTGACGGGCTCGGTCTTCCACAAGCTCGGCTCCAAGGAGAACGCGGCCAATGCATGGGGACCATGGGACCCGGCCAAGTTCACCGTGGAAGACTCCGCAATGGGCTTCATCAAGATGGAGAACGGCGCGACGATCGTGCTCGAAGCGAGCTGGGCGCTCAACACGCTGGACATCGACGAAGCGAAATGCTCGCTCAGCGGGACGGAAGGCGGAGCCGACATGAAGGGCGGCCTCCGGATCAACGGCGAGGACAGCAGCCGCCTGTACGTCAAGGAAATCGATCTGAACGCAGGCGGTGTCGCCTTCTACAGCGGCACGTCGCAGCGCGATATCGACGTGGAATGCTCCGCCTGGATCGATTCCGTTCTCAACGATACGGAACCGGTCGTGAAGCCGGAGCAGGCGCTTGTCGTGACGGAGATTCTCGAAGCGATCTATGAGTCCGCCCGTACGGGCAAGACGGTGTATTTCGACTAATACGGCCATGCAAAAAAACGGTCCTCTCCCGGCGACGGGAGGACCGTTTTTTGCATTTTACCGTTGTTTTACGCGTGGCGGTTCTCAAGCCCAGCCCTTCAGCCAAAGGGCCAGCATGCCCAGGTATTCCTTGAGAGCAGCGGAGCTGGCCGCCATGGCGCTGCCGGAGGGGAGCAGCTTGCTCCAATAGAAGACGGCATCGGCGGGAGCTCCGTAGTCGACTGGATAGGGAAGGGGAGCGAGCCCGGCTTGCCGGAACGTCTCCATCGAGCGTCTCATATGGAAGGCGGAAGTGACCAGCACGGGACGGCTGAACCCTTCTGCCTCCATCAGCAGCTTGCTGTAAGCGGCATTCTGCCCGGTATTGAGCGAACGGTTCTCGAGAAAGATGCTCTCGGCCGGAATTCCCAGCTGGCGCAGCTGCCTGCCCGCAATGTCCGCTTCATTGCCGCTGTCCGGGAACACCCGGCCTCCGCTGAACAGAATCGGCAGCCCCGTCCCCAGATGCAGCCGGACTGCCGCCAGCAGCCTTGCTTCTCCCGAACCGGACAGGTTGCCGAGTCCTCCGAGATCGGGCGTATCCGGCGTCGCTCCGCCGCCGAGCACGACGATGACGTCGGCTTGCCTGCCCGCTTCAGCCGGAGAAGGCTGGGGATAGCGGCTTTCGATGCTCCGCACGAGAGCGTCGCTGGCCAGCCCCGAGCTCATCCCGTACAGCGCGGCAAGGAGCAGCAGCGGGAGCCATGTCCATTTGCGGTCCCGGATCCACGTTCTCCAGACGGCGGCCCCGAGCAGCAGCAGGAACAAGCCGGGAGGAAGGAGCAGGCTGTAGGCGAATTTGACGAAATAGATCAAGGCTTGTCCTCGCTTGATTCCGGGGAGATGACGGAGCGGACGCCTTGAAGCAGCCCTCGCCGTTTCCCCTTGCTTTTGAAACTCATCTATTATAAATCATAAAACGAAGCCGATTGGCAAGAGGCCGTCAGCTTGAAAAAGCAGACTGCATGCTCCGGCTGCGGGGATAGGCAGGCTGAACGGCAGACGATCCCTTCTTTTCCGGGAACGGACACATCTCGGCTATGCAGCTTTTCCGCTTCCCTCAGGAAACTTCTGTATTTGACATGATTATGTCGGAATAATAGAATAAAGACTTTGGGAACGGGGTATGAAAACCGCGCCGCTTCCGCATGCCAGAACGAGCTTCCATCGACTATAGACAAATCCGACGCCCGCCTATATAATACCACTTAAACTACTTGGTTTTATTGGAATTGATAGGCGGTGTTGTTCCGGGAGGGATAAACCTGATTCACTTGCAGGATGTGACGAAAACATACCGCAGCGCTGGCGGCGGAGAAGTAGACGCGATCCGCGACATCACGCTCGATGTCCGCAAAGGCGAGATATTCGGCATTATCGGCCATTCCGGGGCCGGCAAAAGCACGCTGATCCGCTGCATGAATCTGCTGGAGCGTCCGACGCGCGGCACGGTGAAGGTCGGGGAAGTGCTCCTGACCGATCTGGGAGAACGGGGCTTGCAGCGGGAGCGCCGCAAGATCGGCATGATCTTTCAGCATTTCAATCTGCTCTCCAGCGTGACGGTCCGCGACAATATCGCGTTCCCGCTCAAGCTGGCAGGCCAAAAGAAGCCGGCCATCGCCCGCCGCGTGGACGAGCTGCTGACGCTGGTCGGCCTGCAGGCGCACGGGGACAAGTTCCCGTCCCAGCTGTCGGGCGGCCAGAAGCAGCGTGTCGGCATCGCGAGGGCGCTCGCGGCCAATCCCGAGGTGCTGCTCTGCGACGAGGCCACTTCCGCGCTCGATCCGCAGACGACGAACAGCATTCTCTCGCTGCTGATGGACATCAACGAGAAGCTGGGGCTGACGATCGTGCTCATCACGCATGAGATGGGCGTCATCCGCTCCATCTGCGACCGCGTCGCGGTCATGGACGCCGGTACGATCGTCGAATTCGGCAACGTGCTCGACGTGTTCCTGAAGCCGTCCCATCCGGTCACGAGGCAATTCGTCGACGAGATGTCGGATCTGTCGGACGGCGCGCCGCTGCGGACCCGCGACAATTCGCGGCTCATCCGGCTCCATTTCGTCGGGGAAGAAACCTACCAGCCGGTGCTCTTCGAAGCGCTGAAGGGCAGTCCCGTGCAATGCGCCATTCTCCAGGGAACCGTCTCCCGCATGAAGCATACCCCGTACGGACAGCTTCTTGTCGAACTGAGCGGCGGAGGTCCCGGCGAGGCGGACGCGGTCATTGAATCGCTCCGCGCAAGCGGACTCGATGTGGAGGTGCTGCCGGAATGACTTGGGAGAATATCAATTGGGACGAAATCTGGCAGGCGACGCAGGATACGCTGACGATGATGGTGTTCTCCATGATCTTCACCGTCATTCTCGGCCTCGCGCTCGGCGTTCTGCTGTACTTGACGTCCAGCCGCCAGCTGCTCTACATGCCGGCTCTGTATTCCGTCCTGTCGTTCGTCGTGAACATCCTGAGGTCGGTGCCGTTCATCATCCTGATGATTGCGGTCATGCCGTTCACGGAAGCAATCGTCAATACGACCATCGGCGTGAAGGGAGCGATTCCGCCTCTCGTCATCGGAGCGGCTCCGTTTTTTGCCCGACTGGTCGAAACGGCCTTGCGGGAAGTCGACAAAGGCGTCATCGAAGCCGCGCAAGCGATGGGAGCTTCCAAATGGGACATCGTCCGCCGCGTGCTGCTGCGGGAATCCCGGCCGGGACTGCTCGCCGCGGTAACGGTCACGGCGGTCACGCTCGTATCGTACACCGCGATGATGGGCACCATCGGAGCAGGAGGGCTGGGAGACCTGGCGATCCGTTACGGCTATATGCGCTTCCAGACCGACATCATGATCGTGACGGTCGTCATCCTCATCGTGCTGGTTCAGCTGCTCCAGGTTCTTGGAGACCGGCTTGTCCGCCGAATCAGCCGGAGATAAGACAAAGAGAGATTACACTACATTTATTGGAGGGTCATACTCATGAAAAAATGGCTTACTGTGCTTACCTTGTCGCTGCTTGTGCTTGCCCTTGCGGCTTGCGGAGCCAAAAACGGCAACAACGCCGGCGGCGCGGCTGCAGAAAACGCCGCATCCAACGCCGGCGCAGGCGCTTCCGAACCGATTACGCTGAAGGTCGGCGCTTCGCCGGTTCCCCATGCCGAGATTTTGAACCATATCAAGGATGCCCTGGCCAAAGAAGGCGTCAGCCTTGAAGTCGTCGAGTTCACGGATTACGTTCAGCCGAACGTGCAGCTGTACGAGAAAAAGCTGGACGCCAACTTCTTCCAGCATGTCCCTTACCTGGACGAGTTCAACAAAGAACGCGGTTATGACCTCGTCAGCGTCGGCACGGTGCATGTCGAGCCGATCGGAGCTTACTCCGACAGCCTCAAGTCGAAGGACGAGCTGAAGGACGGAGCGACAATCGCGATTCCGAACGACGCCACCAACGGCGGCCGCGCCCTCAAGCTGCTGGCAGACAACGGCCTGATTACGCTCAAGGACGGCGCCGGAATCAGCGCGACGGTGAAGGATATCGCGACGAACCCGAAAAACCTGAAATTCAAGGAGCTTGAAGCGGCCACGCTGCCGCGCGTCCTGAACCAGGTCGACCTCGCGATCATCAACACGAACTATGCTCTCGACGCCAAGCTCAACCCGACGAAGGACGCTCTGTTCATCGAAGGCAAGGAATCCCCTTACGCCAACATCGTCGCCGCCCGTCCGGACAACAAGGATTCCGAAGGCATCCAGAAGCTGATCAAGGTTCTGAACAGCGACGACGTGAAGAAATTCATTGAAGACAAATACGCGGGAGCCATCGTTCCGGCGTTCTGATCCAAAGCAAAGCTGAAAGGCCCTCGCGCAATTGCGCGAGGGCCTTTTTTATGACGGCTGGCGCTCAGAGCACCCGCGCCGCCGATACGAACCGTTTCTGGTAACCGCTGTCGAAGCTGCTGATGACGATGCCGTTCACCTTGGAGCCGATCGTGTTGTGGATGAACTTTCCGTTGCCCATGTAGATGCCGACATGTCCGATCGATTTGGAGGAGCCGACGGTGAAGAACATGAGATCGCCCTTGCGGAGATTGGCTTTGCTTACCTTGGTGCCTTGCTTGCTCTGCGCGGTCGATCCCCATTTGAGCGAGACGCCTTGGGAAGCGAAGACATATTTGGTGAACGAGGAGCAGTCGAAGATGAGCTTCGACGGGTTGTTCGTTCCGTAGCTGTACTTCACCTTTCCTTTCAGGGATTCCGCAAAGGCGACGATGCGGTCGGCCTTAGCGGAAGCGGTCGATGCGGACGCTGCTGCGGTATATGTACTGCTGGCCTGCGCGGCATGGACGGGCTTGGCCGCTGCCGCAGTACCCGCGGCAAGGATAAGGGACAGCGCGGCGGCGCCGGCGACGGTTTTGCGAAGATGCAGGAAAAGATTCATGATGTTCCTCCTTCTGGCGATGTAAGGCTATTCTAGCATCGCTTGATGGAAGGCGGATATTTTCTTAGAAAAGCCTAATCATGCCAAAAAAAGCCAAATTAAAACCCGCCATTTAGGCGGGCCGGGAATCGAATGAGATCAGTTGTTGCTCAATTGGCCGGAACGGTCCGGGAGAAGAGTCTCCTCCGCGGCGGATACGTAACGATTGCGCGCGGCTCCGAGGCCAAGCACGATGACGATGCAGGAGAGGCCGAGCAGGATGGCGAGCACCGGCTTCCAGGAGCCGGACAGATCATGGATGGAGCCGAACACGATCGGCCCGAGCGCCGCCAGCAGGTAGCCGAGCGACTGCGCCATGCCGGACAATTTCGCCGCTTCCCCGGCGTTCCGAGTGCGGAGGCCGAAGAAGGTGAGGGCCAGCGAAATGGTCGCTCCCTGACTGAGGCCAAGCAGCGTGATCCAGAGCCAGGTCATGCCTGTGCTGCCGAACAGGAGTCCGGAGTAGCCGCTCAGCGAGAGAGCGCCGGACACGAGCACGAGCGGCACCTGGGAGCGCATGCGGCTCGCCCATACCGGCATGAAGAAGGAAGTCGGCAGGCTGACGAACTGCATCAGCGAGAGCATCCAGCCCGCGGCGGAGGCGCTCATCCCGTTCTCATGGAATACCGCCGGCAGCCATGCGATTGTCACATAGAACGTCATGGACTGGATGCCCATGAAGAACGTGATTCTCCAGGCGAGCGAGGATCGGAACATGCTCGGAGACGACCCCGCTTGATAGGAGGCGGCAGCCGGAGCCGACTTTCGAGTAAATGGAATCCATACGGCGAGCGCGACCGCGGCCAGCAGCGCCCATATGAGCAGCGCTCCTTTCCATCCCCAGCCCGGCACGGAAGCGAGCGGGACGGATACGCCGGAGGCGATGGCGGCGAATACGCTCATCGTCACCGAATACGATCCGGTCAACAGTCCGATCCGCGTCGGGAAATCGCGTTTGATGATGCTCGGCAGCAGGACGTTGCTGAGCGCGATCGCAAGGCCCAGCAGGGCGGTGCCGGCGAACAGTCCGGCTGCGGCGGGCAATGTCCGCAGCAGCATGCCCGCAATCAGGAAAAGCAGCCCGTAAAGCAGGGAGCGCTCTGCGCCGAAGCGGTCCGCGATGCGCGGAGCAAGCAGGGACATGACCGCAAAGGCGATCAGGGGGAGCGAGGTGAGCAGGCCGGACATTTCGCTGCTCAGGCCGTAGCTGGCGCGGATCTGGTCGATCACGGGCCCGACGGAAGTTATGGCTGCGCGCATATTGGCGGCGATCAGCAGAATTCCTGCGATCGCCGAGGCAGTCAGAAGCCTGCTTCGGCCGGAAGCAGGCTTGGGAATGTGGCTCATGAATAAGTTCCTTCTTTCCAGGCCCCTCGGTTGACATTGTGTGTGAGCTTTTTAGGGTACCAATAACGTATATTATCCTACTTCACGACTAAAGTAAATATAAATGATGCTTCCTTCAGCCGCTTTCGCCAGTGAAGCGCCCCGGCCAAACCTTCTGCCTTCTAATTAAGATGTCCCGCGGACGGAAGCTGGCGGCTGGCAATCGATGGCGGAGCGAAAAGCTGGATAAGAGACGAGGGAAAGGCGAATAATAACCTCCAATTCATGGCTTGCGATGCTGCGCCGCCGGACGGCGCTGCGATAGCGGCCAGCAAGGGGGAACATCGATGTCAAGCAAAAGCGCTCGGCGCGAAGGCTTCAAGAAAATGACGATGTCGCCGAAGGAGTATCAGGCGTTCGCCAAGACGAGGGAGCCGTCCCGCTCTGTTTTAAGCAACTGCGTACGCGCCTTTCTGGTCGGCGGCTTCATCTGCCTGATCGGCCAAGGCATCCAGGAATTTTTCATGCATGCCTTCAAAATGCCGGTGGACAAGGCCGCGAATCCGACGGTCGCCGTCTTGATTCTGATCTCGGTCATTCTGACCTGCCTGGGCGTCTATGACAAGATCGCCCAGTGGGCGGGAGCGGGCACGGCGGTGCCGGTCACCGGCTTCGCCAACTCCATGTGCTCGGCCGCCCTGGAGCACCGCAGCGAGGGGCTCGTTCTCGGCGTCGGGGCGAATATGTTCAAGCTGGCAGGCTCTGTCATCGTATTCGGCACCGTAGCGGCTTTCTTCGTCGGGCTCGCGCATCTCATCCTGGGTACTGGGGGGCAGCCTTAAGATGCAAAGAGGAAAGCAGACCTGGTGGTTCGAAAACCGTCCGGTCATTGTCGGGACGGCTACTGTCGTCGGCCCTGACGAGGGAGAAGGGCCGCTTGCCGCTGATTTCGACCTGATCCACCCTGAACTGGACATGCAGCAGAAGAGCTGGGAGAAGGCGGAGCGGCTGCTGCTGGAGCAGGCTTCGGATCTCGCGCTGAAAAATGCCTCCATGACGAAGGAGCAGCTGGAGTTTTTCGTCGGAGGGGACTTGATGAACCAGATCATCAGCAACACCTTCGCTGCGCGGACGCTGGGCGTGCCCTACCTGGGCGTCTTCGGAGCCTGCTCCACGTCCATGGAGTCGCTGGCGATCGCGTCGCTGATCGTCAACTCGGGCGCGGGCAAATCCGTGCTGGCCGGAACCTGCAGCCACAACTGCACGGCGGAGAAGCAGTTCCGGTACCCGACCGAATACGGGTCGCAGAAGCCGCCGACGGCGCAGTACACGATTACCGGCGCAGGAGCGGCCGTCGTCGCGCCCGCAGGCATCGGACCGGTCGTGGAATGCGCGACGATCGGCCGCATCGTCGATCTCGGCATCACCGATCCCTTCAATATGGGCGCGGCCATGGCCCCGGCTGCGGTCGACACCATCCAGATGCATCTGACGGACACCGGCCGCTCGCCGGGCGATTACGACCTGATCGTCACCGGGGATCTGGCGACGGTCGGCCACGGCATCGCGGCCGACCTGCTGAAGCGCAACGGAGTCCCGATGGAGCAGACCCAGTTCAAGGACTGCGGCTTGATGATCTACGACGTCGACAAGCAGAAGGTTCAGGCCGGGGGCAGCGGCTGCGCATGCTCGGCCGTCGTCACCTACGGCCATCTGCTGAAGCGAGTCCAGTCGGGGGAGCTGAAGCGGATTCTCGTCGTGGCGACTGGAGCGCTCCTTTCGCCGCTGTCGTTCCAGCAGGGGGAGACGATTCCATGCATCGCGCATGCGGTGTCCATTGAACAAAGCGGGGTGTACGCATGATCTATTTATGGGCGTTTCTGATCGGCGGGGCGATCTGCGTCATCGGGCAGCTGATGTTCGACGTCGGCAAGCTGACGCCGGCGCATACGATGGCGACGCTGGTCGTCATCGGAGCCGTCGTGGACGGCTTAGGCTGGTACGAGCCGATGATCAAGTTCGCCGGCGCGGGCGTCACGGTTCCGATCACGAGCTTCGGCAACTCGCTCGTCCACGGCGCGCTGACCGAGCTGCACGATACGGGATGGATCGGGGTCATATCCGGAATATTCAAGGTCACCAGCGCAGGCATAAGCGCGGCGATCATCTTCTCTTTCCTGGCGGCTCTCGTCGTCCGTCCGAAGGGATGAGCGAAACATTTTGTCCCTAACTATCGTATGCATTGGAGAATCCCTCTGTGGGATTCTCCAATTTTTTTTGGAAACGGATGTTATTGTTAGAATTAGTCGGTTCTTGTAAACTAATAGGATACCGCTATCGCAGGGGAAGCCGTCTTCGGAAGGAGTCATGGACATGGAAGTCTACGCATCCGATCTACAGCTGTGCACGGACATTCGACGCAATTTGGAATCCTGCATCCTCGGCAAGGAGCGCGAAATCGAGCTCGTGCTGATCGCCCTGCTGGCAGGAGGCCATCTTCTGCTCGAAGATGTTCCCGGCACAGGCAAGACCCAGCTCGTCAAGGCTCTGGCCCGCTCCATCGGGGGCGACTTCAGGCGGATCCAGTGCAATCCGGATCTGCTGCCTACCGATATTACCGGCCTGACCATCTATCATCCCCGGGAGGAGCAGTTCATCTTCCGTCCCGGTCCGATCATGTCCCATCTCGTCCTTGCGGACGAAATCAACAGGGCGACGACGAAGACCCAGTCCGCCCTCCTCGAGGCGATGGAGGAGAGAAGCATCACGGTGGACGGGGAGACGTATTCGCTGCCGAGCCCGTTCATTCTCATCGCAACCCAGAATCCGATCGAGTTCGAGGGAACGTATCTGCTACCCGAAGCCCAGATGGACCGCTTCATGATGCGGCTGTCGCTCGGCTATCCCGGGGAAGCCGAGGAGAGGCGCATGGTGCTCAAGCAGGAAAGCGGCCATCCTTCCGACCTGCTCGGCCGGGTCGCCGAGATCGGCGACATCGTCAAGCTCCAGGAGCTGGCGGAGAAGGTCCATGTGGACGAGGCGGTCGGAGAATACCTGGTCCGGCTCGTCCGCAGCACCCGCGAGCATGAAGGCGTGCAGCTGGGAGCCAGCCCGCGCGCGGCGGTAGCATTGATGCGCGCCGCCAAAGCCCGGGCGCTGATCGAGAAGCGGGAATACGTCATTCCGGACGACGTCAAGCAGCTCGCCGTCCACGTGCTTTCGCACCGGCTCCTGCTGAAGCCGGCTGCGAGGCTTGGCGGCACCCGCGCCGAGACGGTCATCGAGGACGTCATCGGCCGGACCAAGGTGCCGGTCCGGCTGGAGCGCTGATCGATGGGCTCGATCCCTGCAAGGAGGCGCCAGTCCGCCTTCAGGTGGCGGCTGCTGGCGTTGATCTACGTCTCCAGCCTGTTGTACATGCTTTTTCAAGGCGGCAAAACCGCCGTCATGATCTTTTGCATCCTGAACGGACTCATCGTCTATATTTCTCTTGGTTATTGGAGCGGTATCCGCGGCATATCGGGCAAACGCCTGATCAGGGCTTCCGGAGACCTGTCGCCGGCGGCCCAGGCGGTTCTGAGCGCGGGGAGCTCTCAGGAAGTAAGCCTGAGCATGAAGATGCCCGGCTATTATCCCGTTCCCTACGTGCTTGTCCGGGAACGGCTGCAGCGCAACGGCAGCGAAGAGATTCCGTTCGAGATCAGCTTCGTGCCGAATGTGAAGCGGAGCGGACAGGCTTCCTACAGGACGCCGCCGCTGGAAAGAGGCGTCTACCGGTTTTTGCCGACCGAATGCTCGACGCGGGATTTGTTCGGCTTTTTCGAGCACACCGGCCATTTCGAATCGGCGGACGCTTTTGCCGTGAGGCCGAGGACGATCGAGCTTCGCGGCTGGGAGCGGGTGCGCAGAGGGGCGAAAGGCCATTATTCGCATGCCTCGGCTCCCCGGGCTTCGCGCGAGACGACCCAGATCAACGGCATCCGGGAGTTTCTGCCGGGCGACCGCCTCTCCCGCGTCCATTGGGGGGCGACCGCCAAGACCGGACAGTGGAAATCCAAGGAATTCGAGCGCGAGGCGCTTCCGCGTACGATCGTGCTCCTGGATGCCTGCCGCCGCCAGGCTCCGGGCGCCGAAGCCCGATTCGAGATCGCCGTGTCGACGGCGGCGTCCCTGTTCCAGCACGGACTTCGGCGCAATACGTCGATGGGGCTCTGGATTTCATCCCGGATTCCGGGCATTCTCCGTTCCGGCAGCGGCGGCGATCAGCTTCATCGGGCGATGGATCTGCTCACCGCGGCGGACAACGATGGAGCGGAAGGAATCGATGCCGCCTTGCCGGAGGCGGAGGCCGTGCTTGAACGCGGCTCGCTGGCCGTGCTCGTGACGGACGCCGGTGCGGATGAAGTGCGCCGGGCGATGTCCAGGCTGTCCCGGCGGGGCATGAATCCTTGCTGCATCAAGATCGAGGACCGTTCCTCGGGAACGGACAGCCCCTCATTCCACGATTACGGCGGCCCTGTCTATGTGATCTCGAGCCTGGAAGAGCTTCCGGACGCGCTTGACGGAAGGGAGGTCGCCAACGATGCCTGAAGGCAGGAAAGCCCGCCGCTACCTGGGGCTTGTCCAGGGAATGAACGCCCCCACCGCCCGCTGGTTCGTCATGCTGAGCGGCCTTCTGACAGCCGTCATGATTGCGAGCAGCCTATCGGTGCTGGAGAAGATCTGGTGGCCCGAAACGTTCCGTGTCGCTTACCTCGTCCTGGGCGTGTCAGCCCTGGCCGAGCTGCTGCCTCTTCGGAGAATATACCGGATCCTGCTTCAGCTTGCGTCCATCGGCGTCATCCTCTATGCCGCCGCTCCCATCGAGTGGACGCCATACGATCCGATTCTCATGGATGACCGCTTGTCCTATCTGGCGGATAATGCTGCCGCCCTTCATCCGTTTCTGGAGATCGCGCTCGCCGTGTGGATGATTTATATCCTCTTCTCGGCCTGGACGCGTATCCGGATCCGCATTGTCGGCTTCACTTCGGTGTGCCTGCTCGTGCTGGCCGTGACGGATTCCTTCACGCCGATCTATCTATGGGACAACACGGCCGTCGTCATTTTCGCCGGACTGGTCTGGCTGATCGCCGAGCACTTCGCCCGCTTCCAGCGGGACCATCCCGCAAGCTGGACGAGGCTGAAGAGCTACCCGGCGCAACTTCTCCTGCCGATCGTGCTGGTGCTTTCCCTCGTCATGGCGACGGGCTTGTTCGTTCCCGAGATTCCGCCGATCATCAAGGATCCGTACACGGTATGGAAGGAAGCCCAGGGCGAGCAGGTCCAGTCTTTCGTAGGGGACAAGGGCATTGCGCCGGCGAACTCCAGCAAGCAGAGCAGCAAGTCGGGCTACAGCCGCGAGGACGGCAAGCTTGGCGGCGGCTTCAACTACGACTATTCCCCGGTCATGACGGTCAAGTCGGACCGCAAGAGCTATTGGAGAGGCGAGACGAAATCGTATTATACGGGCAAGGGCTGGGAAGACAGCGAGCTCGAGAAGAACGAGCAGCTCATGCCGTTGGCTGTGGGCAGCGAGCTTTCGCTGGCGTGGGATCGCTCCGCCGCCGATACGGTGGAGATCAGTCAAGAGTTCAAAATGGCCCGCAAGGACATGTTCCCGGTCCTGTTCGGAGCCTCCGCCATCCAATCGCTGAAGTCAGTCAACGACTCCGGGAGCATTTCCGGGTCTGGGGGCTGGGGGCCCTCCTCCATGGAGCTCCGGTACGAGAACGGGCAGAAGACGTACCCCAAAACCTATTCCATCGTCTCCGAGCAGACGCTCGTGGACGATGGCGTGAAGAATGCAAAGGCCTTCATGGACAACAGCGCCGATCAGCAGATGTATACGCAGCTCCCGACGGATATTCCGTCTCGGGTCGCTCAGCTTGGGCGCGATCTGACGGCTGCCGAGACGACGGACTTCGGCAAGGCTGCGGCGATTGAAACGTACCTGAAGGTCAACTATCCGTACACCAACGAACCGGATACGAGCAAAAAGGTCAGCGCCGATTTCGTCGATTCCTTCCTCTTTGAAATCCAGGAAGGCTACTGCGACTATTACTCGTCTGCGATGGTCGTGCTTGCCCGCTCCGTCGATCTGCCCGCCCGCTGGGTGAAAGGCTATGCCTCCGGCTCGAACCGCGTTCCGACGCCGGGCGGCATGCGAGGCGGCCCCGAGGAATGGATGGAGAGCGACACCTATACAGTGCGGAACTCCGATGCCCACTCCTGGGTCGAAATCTACTTCCAGGGCTACGGCTGGATTCCGTTCGAGCCGACGGCAGGCTTCGCTTATCCGTATCCGGCGGCAGCCGACGATGCGGCAGCGGCAGCCACCCCGACGCCGGCGCCAAGCGCGGCTCCGGCAACGGACACGGAGGCTGCCGAGACATCCGGCTTCAACGTTCCGTCCTACGTCTACGTCATCGGGGGTATCTTCCTGGCGGCAGCCGCGGCTGCAGCGGCATTCGTGAACCGGCATTTCCTGGCCGATTCCTGGCGCCGCCTGCGCATCCGCTCGCTGTCTGCCGAGGAGCGGATATCGTGGGATACCGGCCGGATGATCCGCTCCGCGAGACGGGGCGGCCTGGTCAAGGAGGATCACGAGACGCTGAGGGAGGCGGTGCTGCGGTGGTCCAAGCAGCGCAAGTATCTGCAGCAGGAGCTTCAGGCTATCCTGGCTGATTTCGAGAAAGTGAAATACAGCGGACAGCCCGTTTCATACGGCGACGCCGAGGCCTTCGCCGGCAAAGTCAAAGGCGTGCTCGGCAGGTTCGGCAAGCCGGGCTGATCCGGGCCCAGCCGGCAAATTTCGGGAAAGGAACCGCTCCTGTTGACAGGGCGGTTCCTTTTTGCGCCGTTATCCTGTAATATGGTATAGTTTCGTAAGATAGCAGGCTCTAAGCAAGGGAGACTAAGCGATGTTTGAACGGCTGGTGCCGCACATGCGCGTGAAATCTATATATGAAATCGATCTTGATCTGCTGAAGGAGAAGGGTGTTCGAGGCATTATCACCGATCTCGACAACACGCTCGTCGGCGCCCGGATCGCACTGGCGACCCCGGAACTGATCGCCTGGCTCGACAGGGTCAGGGAACTCGGCTTCCAAGTCGTAGTCGTATCCAACAACCACGAGACCCGGGTATCCCGATTCGCAGAACCGCTGGCGATTCCGTTCATCCATGCGGCCCGCAAGCCGTCCACCCAAGCGTTCCGCAAGGCGCTGGCGGTGCTTGGCCTGGAGGCGGAACAGACGGTGGTCGTCGGCGACCAGATGATGACCGATGTATTGGGAGGCAAGCGGATGGGGCTGTATACGATACTCGTAGCTCCCATCTCGCCGGCGGATGAAGGCTTCGGCACCCGGATCAACCGGCTGCTGGAACGGATTGCCCTCTCCCGGCTGCGCCGCAAGGGCCTGTGGCAGGAGGAGGAAACAAGCAAGTGAGCGAAAAACTACTGGACAAGCAAGGATGCGCAGGCTGCGGAGCCGCGCTTCAGTCCGACAGCAAGGACAAGCCGGGCTACGTCCCGGCATCGGCAAAGGGCGGCGAAGCCGTCATCTGCCAGCGGTGCTTCCGCATCCGCAACTACAACGACGCCGTATCGGTGTCCATGGACCATGACGAATTCCTGAGGCTGCTCGGCGGCATCGCGTCTACCGACAGCCTCGTCGTGCATATCGTCGACCTGTTCGACTTCGAAGGAAGCCTGATCTCCGGCTTGCAGCGCTTCGTGGGCAACAATCCCGTGCTGCTCGTCGTCAACAAGATCGACCTGCTTCCGAAGGGGACGAACTACAACCGCATCCGCAACTGGGTGCAGCGGCAGGCCAAGGCGCAAGGGCTGCGCACGGTCGATATCGTCCTGTGCAGCGCCAAGAAGGGAATGGGCTTCGAGCGGGTCGTAGAAGCGGTCGAGGAGCTGCGCGGCCGCCGCGACGTCTACGTCGTCGGCGCCACCAACGTCGGCAAGTCGACGCTCATCAACAGGCTCATTTCCGACTACAGCGATCTGGACCGGGAATTGACCGTATCGCGGTTCCCCGGAACGACGCTCGACGAGATCCGCATCCCGCTCGACGACGGCAAAGCCATCGTCGATACGCCGGGCATCGTGTACCGCTCGCGCCTGACGGAGCTCGTGCCGCGCGGCGTTCTGGGAGCCTTGCTGCCGGACAAGCCGATCAAGCCGCTCGTCTACCAGCTCGATGCCGGGCAGACGCTGTTCTTCGGAAGCCTGATCCGGTTCGATTATGCGGCCGGAGCCAACCTCAGCTTCACGCTGTACACGGCCAATGCGATGAAGGTGCACCGGACGAAGTTGGAGCGCGCCGACGATCTCTATGCCCAGCACAAGGGCGAGCTGCTTGCCCCGCCTTCGCGGGAAGAGCTCGAGACGATGCCGGCCTGGACGCGCCATTCCCTGCGCATTCCAAAAGGGAGCGAGTCCGACGTGTTCGTCTCGGGCCTGGGCTGGATCCGCGTCAACGGCACCAGCGGCGCGCAGATCGAAGTGTATGCGCCCAAGGGAGTCAAGGTTCTCGTCCGCGAGGCTTTAATCTGACAGAGACGGGAGTGCTGACGGCATGATGGCAAAGTCGAATGGAATGGCCGGAGTGGAAATCGACAGCCATACGACGCTGTACGGCGTCATCGGCGACCCGATCCGGCATTCCAAATCGCCGGTCATGATGAACCGCGCCTTCCGCGAGGCCGGAGTGAACGGCGCTTATGCCGCCTTCCATGTCGCGGCTGACCGGCTAGGCGATTTTTGGGCCGGAGTCAGGGCGATGGGCATCCGCGGCGTCAACGTGACCATTCCGCACAAGCTGGACGTCATGAGCCATCTGGACCATGTCGATGAGGGAGCCCGCCTGATCGGAGCGGTGAACACCGTCGTGAACGAAGGCGGCGTCCTGACCGGCTACAACACGGACGGAATCGGATATGTCCGTTCCCTCAAGGAAGAGGCCATGCCCGATCTGCGAGGCAAGCGCATCGCGGTCATCGGTGCCGGCGGGGCCGCCCGCGGCGTGCTGTACGCGCTGCTGAAGGAAGAGCCGGCGGAGGTCGCGGTGCTGAACCGGACCGAGGAGCGCGCCAGAGAGCTGGCGGGAGCTTTTGCCTCCCTTGGACAGGTGCGGGCGCTCCAGCAGTCCGGCGGCGAGGCGGAGGATGTTCTCCGCTCAGCGGATCTCGTCGTGAATACGACCTCGATCGGGATGCATCCTAATGTAGACGCATGCCCTGTCGACGTATCGCTGCTGCGGCCGGACGCGGTCGCAAGCGACCTGATCTACAATCCGCTTGAAACCGCATGGCTGGCCCAAGCCCGCAGCCTCGGCCTCCGGACGCATGGAGGACTCGGCATGTTTATCTACCAAGGCGCTTACGCCTTTGAATACTGGACCGGCATACCGGCTCCGACCGGAGCGATGAGGGAAGCCGTCCTGCAGGCGATGCAGGAGAAGTCCGCACCATAGAGAGGTATGTGATTTTATGTTGACAGGCAAACAAAAACGCCATCTGCGCGCGATGGCGCATCATCTGACCCCGATTTTCCAAATCGGCAAAGGCGGCTTCAACGAGCAGCTGGTCAAGCATGTCGAGGAAGCGATCGAGAAGCGCGAGCTGCTCAAGGTCAATCTCCTCAACAACTGCGACGAGGATGCGCGCGAAGTCGGCGCCCAGCTGGCGCAAGGCTCCGGCTCGGAGCTCGTGCAGGTGATCGGCAAGACGATCGTGCTGTACAAGGAATCCAAGGACTACAAGACGATCGTGCTTCCCCGCTAGGCTGCACGCTTCCGTAATACCGAAGCATGCCGGCCATGGGGAGGAGGGGATCGAATGCGCAAGGCAGGCATCATGGGAGGCACGTTCGATCCCATTCATATCGGGCATATGATTGCGGCGGAGCGGGCGATGGAGGCTTGCGGGCTGGACGAGATGCTGTTCATCCCCAATGCCGGGCCTCCGCTCAAGGACCGCGCTCCGGGGGCTTCTCCGGAAGACCGCTGGAGCATGGTCCGGCTCGCCGTACAAGCCCATCCACGCTTCCGGGCGCTGGATATCGAGCTGAAGCGCGGCGGAGTCAGCTACACGTTCGATACCGTCCTGCAGCTGCAGGAAGAGATGCCGGAGACGGAATTCCATCTCATCATCGGAACGGACCGGATCGGAGATTTGCCGAAATGGCACCGGATCGGCGAGCTTGCGGAGAGGATCCGCTTCATCGGCGTCGACCGGCCGTCCGACGACGGCGATCCGGCGGCTTCCGCCACCGCCGCGGCCGGCAGACTTCCGGACAAGCTCGGAGAGCGTCTGCTGCTGGCTTCGATGCCGCGGCTGGCGATCTCCTCGACGGCGATCCGGGCTCGGCTCGGTGCGGGCTTGTCGGTCCGGTACCTCGTTCCGGAGCCGGCGCTTGATTACCTTCTGGAGAAGGGACTGTACCGCCATGATGGATAAGCAGCAGATGATCGAATCGATTCGCTCCGGCATGCCGGAGCGCCGCTGGCAGCATGTGCAGGGCGTCATCTCGACGGCCATCGTGCTCGCCAAGCGGTTCGGAGCGGATCCGGACAAGGCGGAGCTGGCCGCCATCCTCCACGATCTGGCCAAATACTGGCCGGTGGACCGGATGGAAGAAGCGATCCGGGAGGAGGGCGCCGACCTCGGCATCCTGTCTTACGACAAGGAGCTGTGGCATGCGCCCGCAGGGGCCTATATATCCCGCCGGGACTACGGCGTCACGGATATCGAGGTGCTCGACGCCGTCCGTTACCATACGTCCGGCAGGGCCGGCATGACGCTGCTGGACAAAGTGGTATGCCTCGCGGATTACATGGAGCCGGGACGGGACTTCCCCGGCGTGGACGGCATTCGGGAGCTTGCCGAGACCGACCTCGACGCCGCGCTCAGAGCCGGTTTCGATTCGACGATACGATTTTTGCTGGAGAAGGGAAAAGTAATCTATCCCCTGACGCTCGCTGCACGGAACGATTTGATTCGCAACCCATAACGATTACACATTAGGAGGCAACTGAATGGCCCTGAATTCCGAACAACTGCTGCAGGCCGCCGTCGAGGCGGCCGAAGATAAAAAAGCGGGCAACGTCGTCGCGCTCAACCTCAAGGATATTTCTCTCGTCGCCGATTATTTCGTCATCTGCCACGGCAATTCCGATACGCAAGTGCAAGCGATCGCCACGGAGATCCGCAAGCGCGCCCAGGAGGGCGGCGTGACGATGCGCGGCCTTGAAGGCATGGATACCGCGCGCTGGGTGCTGATCGACCTCGGAGACGTCGTCGTGCATGTCTTCCACCGGGACGAGCGCGACTATTACAGCCTGGAGCGGCTGTGGTCCGACGCCAAGGTCGTGGAGTTCGCATGACTCCCTACGCCGGACAAATATTGAAGCTGAGGGTGGCGCGCGAAGTGTCGCCCTTCGGCTTTTTTCTAAGCCTTGGAGACGAAGAGGATACGGAAGTGCTGCTGCACTACAGCGAGACGAATGGACATAAGCCGAAGGAAGGGCAGGAGCTGGAAGTGTTCCTGTTCCACGATACCGACGACCGACTGTCCGCCACGATGAAAAAGCCGCTGATCCGGCTCGGAGAGCTGAAGCGGCTGGCTGTCGCGGACATTCATCCGCGTCTCGGCTGCTTCCTCGAGATCGGTCTCGGACGGCAGCTGCTGCTGCCGCTCTCGGAGCTGCCGGAGCTCGTCGACCTCCGTCCGCTGCCGGGCGATGAGGTCTACGTGACGCTGTCGCATGACAAGAGCGGCCGCCTGCTCGGCAAGCTCGCGCGCGAGGATGATCTGGCGAAGCATGTATTCCCGGTACCGGCGGCCTGGCGCAACGAATGGAAGGAAGGCTGGGTCAGCCGCACGCTGCAGATGGGCTCCTTCGTCGTCCTGGACGGCGACGTCATCGGATTCGGAGCGTACGGCATGATTCCGGCATCGGAGCGTCCGGAGCCGCTGCGCCTTGGACAGCGTGTCCGGGCCCGGGTAACCTTCGTCCGCGAGGACGGCCGCGCCAACCTGTCGATGGGCCAGCTCAAGCAGGTAGGACGTCTCGAGGACGCGGACCGCATCCTTGCGTTCATCAAAGAGCGTCCGGGGCAGGCGATGCCGTACTCCGACGAGACTCCTCCGGAGATCATCAAGAACAAGTTCGGCATCAGCAAGGGGGCGTTTAAGCGCGCCGTCGGCAAGCTGATGCGCGAAGGGCTCGTCCGCCAGGAAGGCAACTGGACGAAGCTGATCACGGAAGCCGAGAGCGGCGCCGCGACGGAAGGCAAAGCTTCGGCTGAGGAAAACGGCGGAGCCGAATAGGTTTCGCTCGGAGACGGCCGCTTCGTCTGCAGGTTGAAATTTGCTGGTTGGATCAAGAGGCAGGGCTCGTCGATGCGGCCATGCGGTTCGTTTCGGCTCGAAGGCGTGGCGGTTGAGCCGAGGGCAGGCGATGCCCCGCCATTCACCGTGCTGCGCCTGCAGGGCTTGAAGGCTTGATACGACTGATGCGCACTTAAGGAAGCGTCTGCCGTTGCAAATGTGTTTGCTTAGGAGGTTTTGCCATGAGGGCTTACCGCCAATTCGCCGGCGTCTACGACCGGCTGATGGAAGATATGCCATATCCGGACTGGATCCGGTTCATGAGAGAGTGCTGGGAGCGGTACGGCGTGCCGGAAAGCATCGCCGACCTCGGCTGCGGCACCGGCAGCCTGTCGATTCCGCTCGCCAAGTCAGGCTTCCGCGTCTATGGAATCGACCTCTCCGCGGACATGCTGTCCATCGCCCGCAGCAAATGGGACGAGACGCCCCAGCAGGCGATCCGTTCCAATGCCGGTTCCGTCCGCTGGCTGCAGCAGGATATGCGGGACTGGGAGCTGCCGGATCCGGTGGACGCCGCGATCAGCTTCTGCGACTGCCTGAATTACCTGACGGAGGAAGAAGATATCGAAGCGGCCTTCAAGGCGACCTTCCGGGGGCTGAAGGACGGCGGCGTCTTCCTGTTCGACGTCCATGCGCCGTCTACGCTTCGGAGGTACGCGGAGGAGCAGCCTTTCTTCCTCGATGAGCGGGATGTCGGCTACATCTGGACGTCCGAGCTGGAGGAAGACCGCATCGAGATCCGCCATCATCTGACGATATTCGCCAAGGATGCGGGAGACCGCGACGGGCGCTTCATCCGCTTCGAGGAAACCCATCTGCAGCGAGCCTACGATCCCGACTGGATCGTCCGGGCTTTGAAGGCCGCCGGCTTCAGCCGGGTGGACCGGTATGGAGACTTCAAGCTGAGAGAGCCGGGGCCGGATTCGGAGCGGCTGTTTTTTGCGGCGGTGAAATAGATTTCAAAAAGGCTGCTCACTCGACATGCGTCGAGAGAGCAGCCTTTTTGACAGCCTAACTGGAAGTTTAATAAAACTTCTCCAAACATGTAATAGGGGACGTATAGCAGTATTGAGGAGCTGCAGCAGCAGAAGCTAGAGAAGCGAATGGAAGGGCCAGCAATGCTGTCAAACCAAGCATGAGAAACATTTTCTTCAACTTCGTCACCTCCTTTTACCATTTTTTTCATTATAGTAGATGTAGATGGAATAAGATAGAAGGATGTAATCTACATGTTAGTAGTATTTATTTTCAGATAGAGAAGGCTGTAAAGCCCCTCTTTTTCGGGGAACCTTACCTCTTCTTTGGATCAGCGGTGAAAACCCATTCTCTTGAAAACCTATTTGACTTCAAATACATGGAACATCCCCGTCATGCCGGGAGCATGGTTCTTGAATCCAAACGATTCATAGAATGCTTCCTTGCCTTCCGCAGCGAACAGTCCCGTAAAAGCAATGCCGCTGTCCAGCTTGCTCCGTCGAACGTAGTCGAGCAGCTCTTCCACGATTCTTTTTCCGATTCCGCGGCTTTGATGCTCCGGGTGGACGGCGACATCCTGGATATAGAAATACATGACGCCGTCGCCGACGATCCGGCCCATTCCGACGGCCTCGCCGTCCAGCTCGGCTACGACGGCATAACGAGATTGGGGAATGGAATTCCGGGCCATTTCGGCATCTGCATGTCCCCACCCCACGGCTTGCCAGAGGGAGACGAACTCCTCTACCGAAGGCTGACGCTCTTTTATGACGATGGATTTCGGATTCATTTGCATAACCACCTTTGGTTTATTCTCAGGCGGCCTGGGTATCCGCCCTCTATGAGAGGCTGCGGTTCTGCTCCATGATCTTCAACCCCTTTCGTTGAATTTCTGATCGAGACTGCTCATGAGCAGCCGATTGCCGTTTTTGCAAACCTCATCCCACGGGATGCCGTCCCTGCTAAAGCCGCATTTTCCGTTGTTATGGCGTGCTTCGTCGTCCGTTCCTTGACCTCGGCCGGAGCAAACGGCATTCCCAGCCCCTGATGAAAGGGTGGCGCTTACCCGCGGATCGGCGAGCCGTCGGTACCGAAGCTCCCAAACTGATTTCGACGAAGGGATGCAGCAGGACTGATTTTCCAATGAGCGTGATAGACCCCTCTATTTTCGTTGAAGGCGCGGCATGGTATACTTTCCCGAATTAGAGAGATTCGTTGCCGATTGGGAAATTCCTTTTAAAAGGGAGCTGTCCGCATTGGGGCGATATGCAGACAATAGAGGGGGAAGAACGATGGGGAATGTTAGGCTGACGGTTCCGGATTTGCGGCTGGAAAAAGAATATAAGGACTTCTACGAGGAATGGGTCGAGAGCGGAGAAGACATGGTTCCCTGGGTCATCGCAAAGGAACCGGCGGATTTCGCCGGAATGGTGGAATGGCTGGAAAAAAACAGCGCCGGCATCGGACTTCCGGAGGGCTGGGTGCCGGATTCGACCTTCTGGCTCGTCGATGAGACGGAACGCGTACTCGGAGCCGTCAATATCCGTCATAGCCTGACGCCGTTTCTCCTCTCCAGCGGCGGTCATATCGGCTACGGCATCCGCCCTTCCGCGCGTCGCAAGGGCTATGCGACGAAGCTGCTGGAGCTGGCGCTGGAGAAGACGGCCGAGCTCGGCATCGCCAAGGTGCTGGTCGTCTGCGACCGCTCCAACGAGGCTTCCGCGCGGACGATCTTGAACAACGGCGGAATCGAGGCTGCTCCGCATACCGAGGAGAACGGGAATGTCGTCCGGAGATTCTGGATCGGCGGCTAGCTTCGTTCTGCGTGGACTTGTTTCTCGGCTAATAGATTGATGCAGGACAACGGCGATCGATAATGAAGAAGGCGGCTGATCAAGCAGATGAAGATGCGGATGAGGATGTCGATGAAGAGGAGAAGAAACCTTCTCCTTTTGCTTGGTTTGGCTGTTCTGCTTGTTTGGAGCTGGAGCGTTTTCGGGCGCGAAGCCGACAGCATGCCGGGCAGGACGGAGGTCATCCGCTCCGATCAGGGAAGCGGGATCGAGCTCCCATTGGATGAGCTGGCGCCGCTGCGGGCTTATCTGGAGGGCGAAGGCGCCGCAGAAGAGGAGCTTGAACGAACGGCCTTCTCCGAGATCGAGACGGGAGAGACCGACCGGCTGGGAGTGGTGAAGTACGGCTGCGGCAATAAATCCTGCTCCCTGCTGCTCGTCCGAAGCGGGGACTCCGGCACTTCCAGCATCGAGCTGCCGAGAGGGCTCTACGTGGACAGCCGCGTTGATCGAGGACGCATTCTGCTTCGTCTTGCCTATCCCGAGGGAAATCGTGTCGTACGCCATCTGATCCTTCCCATCGATTATCGAACGATGACGATGCTTTCTTACGGCGACGAAGGCGATCAGAGGCAGCTCCTTTCGTCCCCTGCATGGCCGGTCATGGACTATGGTTGGGACGGGACGGACCGCATTTGGATTGAAACGGCAGCCGCAGATATCGGGGATTATGAAGAACTGGAGCAATGGTTTGCGAACGAGAATCGAGAACTCCGGATTCGGAAGCTCCATTTGCATTTCTGAAGCCTGCAGCTTCTGAAAGGTCCAAAAAGCCGGCATTCCAAGGGAATGCCGGCTAATCTTAAAGCAATCAAGCAATCAAGGATTGGTCGTCCAAATGCCTGCGGTCTTGATGAACACGCGGTCCGGAAGCTTGAGCGTGGCGACGATCAGCTCGGCGACATCCTCCGGCTGCAGGATGTTGTTATCGCTGTCGTTGCCCTTGAGCAGGCCGTTTGCGGAAGCGAGCGGTGTATTGACCGTGCTTGGCGTCAGCGCCGTGACGCGGATGTTCGACTTGCGGACCTCCTGCATGAGCGCCTCGGTGAAGCCCATGACGGCGAACTTGGAGGCGTTGTAGGCGGAGCCGGTCGCGAAGCCGCGCTCGCCCGCCGTGGAGGCGATGTTGAGAATGGCGCCGCTTTTGCGCTCCAGCATGGAAGGAAGCACGGCATGGGTGACGTAATAGGTTCCGAACAGATTGATGCGGACGATCCGCTCCCATTCGGCCGGATCCATTTCGGCTACCGTGCCGAAGGTGGCGACTCCGGCGTTGTTGATCAGGACGTCGACGCTGCCCAGCTCTTTGGCGAGGCCCTTGGCGGCATCGGCCGCCTCGGCCGCGTCGGAGATGTCGGCGACGGCGTAGTGGACGCTGATGCCGTACTGGGAGGTCAGCTCCTTTGCCAGCGATGCCAGCTCGGACTCGGTGCGCGATATCAGGCCCAGATGGACGCCTTCCTTAGCGAGAGCGATCGCGGAAGCTCGACCGATGCCTTTGCCGGCGCCGGTGATGAGAGCCGTTTTATTTTTCAATTCCAATGGAATCTCTCCTGTCGATGTAGAATGGACTTGCACAGCATTTTATATTATATAGGAAGGCTGGAAGAGGAACAAATGAAGAACTCATGAGCGAGCGCCATGATGCGCCGCAGGATTCGACAGCCGTCGACGGCTTCTTGACTCCCTGTCTGCAATCCACTATAATCGGACTTAAATTAGCCATATTGGCGTTGAAGAGGAGCAGTAAGCCGCATCGCGTGGACTTAGAGAGCCGGCATCAGTTGGTGCAAGCCGGACCCGCAGCGTGCCGAATCTCGCCTCGGAGCCGCAAGGTCAATTCCGGATTCGGAGCAGCCTTGCCGCATGGTCCGCGTTAAGGACTTCATGAGTGGGTGTCCGCGGCAAAGCATGCCGGGCGCCAACTAGGGTGGTACCACGGGAATTCAAACCTCTCGTCCCTAGCGATTAATCGCTGGGACGGGAGGTTTTTTGCGTTTGCGCCCCCGCGACAATGAACAGGAGGCATAGGCCATGAGTCAGGAAAGAATGGAAGGGCAAGGCTACAACCCCCAGAAGCTGGAGCCGAAATGGCAGCAGCATTGGGATGAGCATAAGACGTTCCGCACGACGGAGGACTACGGCAAGCCGAAATTCTACGCGCTCGACATGTTCCCTTATCCATCCGGAGCCGGTCTGCATGTAGGCCATCCGGAAGGGTACACGGCGACCGACATCGTCTCCCGCTACAAGCGGATGAAGGGCTTCAACGTGCTGCACCCGATGGGCTGGGACGCCTTCGGCCTGCCGGCGGAGCAGCATGCTCTCGATACCGGCGAGCATCCCCGCGAGATCACGGTGAAGAACATCAACAACTTCCGCCGCCAGATCAAGTCGCTCGGCTTCTCGTACGACTGGGACCGCGAGATCAGCACGACCGATCCCGACTACTACAAATGGACGCAGTGGATTTTCATCCAGCTGTACAAGAAAGGCCTCGCTTATGTGGCCGAGGTGCCGGTCAACTGGTGTCCGGCGCTGGGCACGGTGCTGGCGAACGAGGAAGTCATCAACGGCCTCAGCGAGCGCGGCAACCATCCGGTTATCCGCAAGCCGATGCGCCAGTGGGTGCTGAGAATCACCGAGTATGCCGAGCGCCTGCTCGAGGATCTCGAGGAGCTGGACTGGTCGGAGAGCATCAAGGACATGCAGCGCAATTGGATCGGCAAGTCCGTAGGCGCGGAGGTGGCGTTTGCGGTCGACGGCTCTGCGGCGGAGATCCAGGTGTTCACGACCCGTCCGGATACGTTGTTCGGCGCGACCTACTGCGTGCTGGCTCCGGAGCATGAGCTGGTAGACTCCATCACTTCCGAGGATCGGAAGGCGGCTGTCGCGGACTACCGCGAGGCGGCTTCCCGCAAGAGCGATCTCGAGCGCACCGATCTGGCCAAGGACAAATCCGGCGTCTTCACGGGAGCTTATGCGATCAATCCGGTCAGCGGAGCCAAGGTTCCGGTCTGGATCGCGGATTATGTCCTGGCCGGCTACGGCACGGGAGCGATCATGGCCGTGCCGGGCCATGACCAGCGCGACTGGGAATTCGCCAAGCAGTTCGGCCTGCCGATCATCGAGGTCGTCCAAGGCGGCAGCGTCGAGGAAGAAGCGTATACAGGCGACGGACCGCATGTGAACTCGGACTTCTTGAACGGCCTGTCCAACAGCGAGGGCATCGCGGCCATGATCAGCCGTCTGGAAGAGACGGGCAAAGGACGCGGCAAAACGACCTACCGCCTGCGCGACTGGCTGTTCAGCCGCCAGCGCTATTGGGGCGAGCCGATTCCGATTCTCCATCTGGAGGACGGCTCGATGAAGCCGGTTCCGGAGGACCAGCTTCCGGTGCTGCTGCCGGATGTCGATGCGATCAAGCCTTCCGGCACGGGAGAATCTCCGCTCGCCAACGTTGCGGACTGGGTCAACACGACCGATCCGGAGACGGGACTGCCGGCGCGCCGCGAAACGAACACGATGCCGCAATGGGCGGGAAGCTGCTGGTACTACCTGCGCTTCATCGATCCGAAGAACGATCAGGAGCTGTGCTCCGCCGAGAAGCAGAAGGAATGGCTGCCGGTCGACCTGTATATCGGCGGCGCGGAGCATGCGGTGCTTCATCTGCTGTATGCGCGCTTCTGGCATAAGGTGCTCTACGATCTCGGCGTCGTGGATACGAAGGAGCCTTTCCACAAGCTGGTCAACCAAGGCATGATTCTCGGCACGAACAACGAGAAGATGAGCAAATCCCGCGGCAACGTCATCAATCCCGACGACATCGTGGGCGAATACGGCGCCGACACTCTGCGTTTGTATGAAATGTTCATGGGGCCGCTGGAAGCGACGAAGCCATGGAACACGAGCGGCGTCGAGGGCATGCACCGCTTCCTGAGCCGCGTCTGGCGCTTGTTCGTCGGCGAGAACGGCGAGCTGAATCCGAAGATTTCGGATGCCGAGGGAAGCGACGCGATGAATCGGGTGTGGCACCGCTCCATCAAGAAGGTAACGGACGACTTCGACAACCTGCGCTTCAACACGGCGATCAGCCAGCTGATGATCTGGGTCAACGAAGCCTACAAGGCCGACACGCTGCCGCGCCGTTCCATGGAGAACTTCGTGCAGCTGCTCTCGCCGCTCGCTCCGCACATCGCCGAGGAGCTGTGGGAGAAGCTGGGCCATTCCGAGTCCGTCACGTATGTGGCATGGCCTTCTTATGAAGAAGCCTGGACGGTGGATCAGGAGGTCGAGATCGTCGTGCAGGTCAACGGCAAAATCGCCGAGCGCGTATCCATCGCGGCCGACACCGACACGGACGAAATGGAACGGATCGCCAAAGAGCTCCCTCGCGTGAAGGAGCTGACGGAAGGCAAGACGGTCCGCAAGGTCGTCGCAGTCAAAGGCAAGCTCGTCAATATCGTAGCCAATTAAAGTGATTCCGATGGCGGCCGACCCCCTTGATGAAGAGGAGGAAAGGCCGCCGGAGGCTCTTTCTGAGGAAAGCATCCCGGAAGAGGTGAACGGACCCTGGAGGTTTCGCATGCGCGAATGCCTCAGGGACCGTTCACCTCTTCGCCGTATAGGGAAGCTTCGACCTTTTCGAGATCCTCGCGGAATTTGTCATGGGTGATGGTGATCAGCTTCTGGAACATGCCGTCCGTCTCCTGCCTGAGCAGCTGCAAGCCTTGCTGGGTAATGCCGCCCGGCACCGAGACGCGGCGGATCAACTCATCGGGCGTCATGCCTCCTTCGGTCAGCAGCTTGCCTGTGCCGAGCAGCATGGCGCTGGAGATGGCGACCGCCTCGTCGGGATCGATGCCGGTCATCTCGACGGCGGCGTCGATCAGGCGCTGGAGCAGGAAGGAGATGAAAGCCGGACCGCAGCTGGACAGGTCGGAGACAATCCGGGTGTACTGCTCGTCGATGAGCAAGGGCTCGCTTATGCGCGACAGGATGCCTTCGAGGTAGCAGCAGTCAGCGACGGTCATGCGGCTGCCGAACATGCAGAGCGAGGCGCCGCTCAGCACTCCGTTCGTAATGCTGGGGATGATTTTGGCGATGCGGCAGGGAAGCTGGTCCTCCAGATGGCTGATGAGCACGGCGCTGGTGATGGACACGACGACCTGGTCGCTCCGGACGGACGGCTGGATTTCCTGCAGAACGGATTTGAATTCCGAGGGCTTGACGCACAAAAAAAGGCAGTCGCTCCTCTGTGCGGCTTCGCGGCTTGATGGAACGGCCGTAATGCCGGGATGCTGCGCGGCAAGACGTTCGGCCTTATGGAAAGTCCGGTTGGCGACGACGACATCGGATGCTTCGACAGCGCCCGACCGGATGAATGAATCCACCAGCAGGCTGCCCATGCTGCCCGTGCCGATAAATCCGATTTTCATGGGATCCCTCCTTGCGAGCTGGGACGCCGGTTCCAGGCCGAAGCCCGGAATTGGACGTCCCGCATGGGATACAATGCATGGGCTGCCGTGCAGGCCCGTATATCCCTTCTGACCATCCGATCCCGGAAGGCATTCCTTGCCAGGGCGGAAGGCGGATTGTTAGTACTCTATGCAGGACGGCTCGGCAAACATGTCGAGGAAAGGAAAACCTTCACGAATCAATGCCTGAAGGCAGGGAGGAGCATGCTTGTGGAGAGAAATGGATGGCCATGGCGGAGCCGGAAAACGGCCGTTTTGGTGCTCGGCTTGGCCGGGGCCGGCTTGATCGCATTCGGGCTTCGGCAGCCGCGGGATCCCGAGCCGGCCGGCTGGGTTCAAGTGAACGCGGCGCTAGCGGAGGCGATGGCCGGCAAGGAAGCTGCAGCAGGCGGGGACGGGGGTAACGGTGGAACGGGAATAGAGGATGGAGGCGCTGTTTACGGACAAGCCGTTTCCGGAGGCGAGGCTGCGGCAGGCAACGGAACCGCCGCAGGAGGAGCTTCTGGCGGAGCTGAAGCGACAGAGGCTCATCAGGGCGGCGAAGCGGGGAAAGGCTCAGCCGATGGAGGCTCGGACAGCGGCGCGGAAGCGGAGAGCAAGCGAAAGCCGGAAGGCGATGCTTCATCAGATGCCGGGGAACGGAGCGGCACAGGGGCAAAGGGCGGTGCAATCGGGAGCGGAGAAGGCGCAGAGAGCGGGCGAGCGGCTGGCGGAAACGCCGCGTCGGATGGGAGGCTTGACCTGAATCGGGCAAGCGCCGAGCAGCTCGATGCGCTGCCCGGCGTAGGGCCCGCCAAAGCAGGAGCGATCGTCGAGGAGCGGGAACGTAGCGGTTTTTTCCGATCGGTCGAGGATGTCCAGAGGGTGAAGGGAATCGGTCCGAAAATCGTAGAGAAATGGAAAGATCTAGTTGTCGTCCTTCCATGAATGTGAGAGAATGGGCATAATTCCATTATTTCATCCCGATATAGGAGGTTTTAAGAAGATGACTGAACCTCGCAAGCTTGCTCTCGAAACGCTGGCCGTCCATGCCGGCCAAGAAATCGATCCCGCCACCCTGTCCCGCGCCGTGCCGATCTATCAAACGACATCGTACGGCTTTCATGACACCGACCATGCGGCGGATCTGTTCGGACTGAAGTCGTTCGGAAATATCTATACCCGCATCATGAATCCGACCAGCGACGTATTCGAGAAGCGGGTCGCGGCGCTGGAAGGCGGAGCGGCAGCGCTTGCGGTTTCCTCGGGATCTTCCGCCATCTCCTACTCGATTCTCAATATCGCTTCGGCAGGCGACGAGATCGTCAGCTCTTCCAGCCTGTACGGAGGCACATACAACCTGTTCGCGCATACGCTGCCGAAGCTCGGCATCAAGGTGATCTTCGTGGATGCTTCCGATCCCGAGAACTTCCGCGCAGCGATTTCGGATAAGACCAAAGCCGTATTCGGCGAAACGATCGGCAATCCGAGAGGCGATGTTCTGGACATCGAAGCCGTCGCCAGGATTGCGCATGAGAACGGCGTTCCGCTCATCGTGGACAATACGTTCCCGAGTCCCTATCTGCTGAGGCCGATCGAGTTCGGCGCGGATATCGTCGTCCACTCGGCGACCAAATTCATCGGCGGACACGGCACCTCCATCGGAGGAATCATCGTCGACGCCGGAGCGTTCGACTGGCTGGCGAGCGGAAGGTTCCCTGGACTGACGGAGCCGGATCCGAGCTATCACGGCCTCGTATACACGGATGCCGTCGGTCCTTTGGCTTATATCATCAAAGCGCGCGTGCAGCTTCTCCGCGATCTTGGCGCCGCCATCTCGCCGTTCAATTCCTTCCTGCTGCTGCAGGGGCTGGAGACGCTTCACCTGCGGATGGAGCGCCACAGCTCCAACGCGCTGGAAGTCGCACGTTATCTGGAAGCCCATGACGCGGTGGCTTCCGTCAGCTATCCCGGCCTGCCCGGACACCCTTCGTACGAGCTGGCGCAGAAGTACCTCCCGAAAGGACAGGGGGCGATCCTGACCTTCGAGATCAAAGGCGGAATCGAAGCCGGCAAGCGAATCATCAACTCCGTGCAGCTGTTCTCGCATTTGGCGAACGTCGGGGATTCCAAGTCGCTCATCATCCATCCCGCGAGCACGACGCATCAGCAGCTGTCTCCGGACGAGCAGCTGGCATCCGGCGTCACGCCGGGCCTGATCCGCTTGTCCATCGGCACGGAAGGAATCGCCGACATCCTGCATGATCTCGGCCAGGCGATCGCCGCCAGCCAGGCGAGCGAGGTCGCCAGCGGCTCCTGATCGTATAGAGATCGTCCAGGGCCCATGATTGTTGCGGATGCGGATTGTCACATGCCCGCATCATCCGATTGTCGCTTTCCCGCTGCATTCGCTATAATGGAATTCAACAGGAACCGACAGGAAGGAGCTGCTCCGCATGCCGACTACATCCGCCGTCCAGCAGGATGCCGCAAGAAAAGACTGGGACACCTATTTCATGGACATCGCCTATATGGTATCGACCCGATCACGCTGCCTCAGGCGGCACGTGGGAGCGCTGCTCGTCCAGGGCAAGAAGCTTCTGGGGACAGCTTACAACGGAGCTCCGATGGGCGTCGCCGACTGCTCCGAGGCCGGCTGCATGATCGTCGAGGAATGGGAGCAGCGGATTACGGACGGCAAGGCCGATATGGTCAAGAAGCAGCGCTGCATCCGTACCATCCATGCCGAGCAGAACCTGCTTCTGTTCACCGACCGGAGCGACCGGGAAGGCTCGACGGTTTATGTGACCGACCAGCCTTGCTGGACTTGCGCCAACATGCTGGCGAACAGCGGCATTTCCGAGATCGTCTATCACCGGGCTTATCCGAAGGACTCGGAGAAAGTCAGAACGCTGATGGAGCAGAAGGGAATCGGCTTCCGGCAGCTGGAAGGCTATGAGGCTCCGCCGCAGGCAGGCCTTGCCGTTACGGATTAGCGGACAGCGGTTTTTTTATGTGGCTGAGGCCGAAATTTAAAGGCTATGATCTAAAGGCTGAAAGCTGAAGGCTAAGGCTGAAATCTAGAAGCTGAAATCTAAAAGCTGAATCTAAAAGCTAAGGGATGAAGGCAAAAGGCTAAAGGTTAAAGGTTAAAGGTTAAAGGATAAAGGCTAAAAGCTAGAAGCTAGAAGCTAAAAGCTAAAAGCTAAAAAGTTAAAAGCTAAAAGTTAAAAGCTAAAAGTTAAAAGCCAAAGACAAAGACAAAGACAAAGACAAAGACAAAGACAAAGACAAAGACTAAAGACTAAAGACTAAAGACTAAAGACTAAAGACTAAAGACTAAAGACTAAAGACTAAAGACTAAAGACAAAGTCTAAAGACGAATGCCATAGCTTTCGGAGGAAGCACCTCCACGAAAACTCCTTTCAGAAGGAGATTCGTGGAGGTGTTTTGTTTTCTGCGGGAAAGGAGAAGAGGGATGAGAGCGAGAGGTTATCTGGACGGAAGGCCGCTTGTCTGGGCGGCCGTCTGTTTTGTCGCCGGAAGCTCGGCGGCGGCGTATTGGAGTCCCGGCGGAGCGCTGAGCGCCGGGCTGGGGCTCGGCCTGCTGCTGGCGGCGCTGG
>NZ_CBRA020000196.1:0-5030 GCF_000469945.2 Paenibacillus sp. P22
CGACGCCGACGCTGGAGGAGCTTGGACACCAGCGCCTAGCGAGGCTCCTTCGCCTGGCGCCGCACCTTCGCCCAGCGCCACGCCAGCGCCAAGTCTGAAGCCGCCGCCAAGCTCGAATCCCGTTCCTTCCTTTGGCGATTTGGACGGGACCGATTGGGCGCGTTCCGCCATCGAAGAGATGGCCGCCAAAGGAATCATGTTGGGAGTAGGGGGCGACAAGTTCGCTCCGAACAAACCTCTTACGCGCGCCGAATTCATTACAGCCTTGTTCCGGGCGTTCCGGTTGGATGCCGCCGAAACGGTGGGAGGACTCAGCGATGTGAAACCGATGAGAGCCTTCAGCGACGTGAAACCCGATTCTTGGTATGCCGAGGCGGTGGCGGCTGCTGCCAGGCTGGGCATAACAGGCGGCACCGGTGCCGGCAACTTCGAGCCGAACCGAGTGATTACACGTGAGGAAATGGCGGTCATGGCCGCAAATGTTCTTAACTATCTCGGCAGTCTCAAGTCCACAGACGTGAATGCGAAGCTCGCGGGCTTCAAGGACCGCAGCCAAATAGCGGGTTATGCCCGCTCATCGGTTGCGCAGCTTGCTGCCCTCGGAGTCATGAACGGCGCCGGAGGAGACGGATTTGCGCCGAAGGGAAAGGCTACCCGCGCTCAGGCAGCGGTTATGCTGCAGCGGATGCTGAAGCTGTTTGAATAAAGAACGATAGAGGAAAGGCCGCTACCCTTCATCTGGAGATGAGGGAGCGGTCTTCTTTGTGTAGTCCAATCTACTTTACCGAGCCCAACATTCTGATTTACCGAGCGATATCATGCTTTCTCTGACGAATGCAGCCTCATGGTTTGAATGTACATTTCAGTCCCAACGGATCGTGGCGAAGACAGCGCAGCAAACCTATCGGACATACGATCCGTTATTTTGCCAGTTTGGGACGATTTCACTTTTTAGCGGACATACGATCCGTTATTTATGCGAAAATCGCCTCAGATGTCAGGTTTTTGAGAAAATAACGGATCTGATGTCCGATAAAGTCCAAAATGGGGTTGAAATGCCCAAATAACGGATTTGATGTCCGATAGAACTCCGAAATGGTCGCGAGCCATGGGCAGCAGGTTTGATGATGTCCAAAAGAACTCCGAAATGGTCGCGAGCCATGGGCGGCAGGTTTGATGATGTGTAAAAGAACTCCGAAATGGTTGGGAACCATGGTTAGCAGGTTTGATGATGTGCAAAAGAACTCCGAAATGGTCGCGAGCCATGGGCGGCAGGTTTGATGATGTCCGATAGAACTCCGAAATGGTCGCGAGCCATGGGCAGCAGGTTTGATGATGTCCAAAAGAACTCCGAAATGGCCGCCAACCGCCAATACATAGGCAGCAGAGTTGACGATGTCCAAACATTCCCGAATGGGCTGGAATCTGGCACACACAGCCTCGAGGAAGCTATCGACGACTGCTTTGGGCTGGATTTCAAGCCGCAGCCATCCTTTCAGGCGGGGCGAGGCTCTCATGACAGCGGCTGCATCCGCCGCAGCCGGGCTCGGTGTCTCGATCCTGCCGGAATCAATGCGGGAAGGACTAACTTTGATTCCGCTGGAGGATGAGGGCTCCATCTGCCGAATAGGCATGATGACAAGAAAAGAGGGTTGTCTTCCTCCGGCGGCGCTGCGGTTTGTCGAGTGTGCCGCAGAAGTTTTTGGAAATGGCGGTAAACCTATCTATAGGAGGGATATAAGAATGCCTGAATTCAATCGAGTCGTCCCCATTATACGCATGTTCGACGTCGGCAAGGCAAAGGAATTCTACCTGGATTTTCTGGGGGCTGAACTGCTCTGGGAGCATCGATTCGAGGAGGCGCTGCCTCTCTATATGGCCATAAAGCTGGGAGGCTGCGAGCTGCATCTCTCGGAGCATCACGGCGATGGAAGTCCCGGCGCCAACATTCGGATCGAGACGGCAGGTCTGGCTGACTATCATAAGGCTCTTCTGGACAGCGGCTACCGGTATGCCAGGCCGGGATTGGAAAAGCCCCCCTGGGGCGGCTGCGAAGCGACCGTGATGGACCCGTTCGGGAACCGGATTACCTTTTATGAAGAGGACGGGGTCTGAAAAGGATGGATGCGATTCCCTGGCGGTTCTTCGGACTATGGACTGAAGCGAATTGAGCTGCTTGCGGTCAAGGGAGGCGGAAACATCTGAAGAACAGAGTTGTCCTATCAAGCCCGCAGACCGAATCCTCGTGTTTCTTCGGCTATAACCGTTCTTTCCATATCCTCCCGCCTCAGCCTGCAAGTATAGTAAGTGCAGGACAAAACGTGGGAGAGAGCCATAAACATGAACATATCCGTAGAACCGTGCGGCCTGGACCGCAAATTTATTCTCATGAATCTGTATCCGCTGTATCTGCATGATCTGGCCGGAATCCGCGAAGTTTTGCCGAACCGCTGCGGTGTGTTTGAAGAGGATGACGGAATCCAGACACTGCAGGAGCAGCAAGGCGAATTCGACATCTGGTGGGAAAAGGAAGGCCTATTGTTCCCCTATCTGATCCTCGCGGACGGAATTCCGGCCGGCTTCGCGCTCATCGCTTCCGGGCCGTACACCGAGTCCGGCAGCGATTATATGGTGAACGAATTCTTCATCCTCAGGCCCTACCGAGGCAAAGGCGTCGGTGAAGCAGCGGCCGGCGAGCTGTTCCGGCGTCATCCCGGAAGCTGGTCGCTGTTTACGACGCCGGGAGAGCGCAATCGCGGTTCCATCTCCTTCTGGCGGAAGTCGCTGGCCCGCCATGCGGGGGAAGACGGATATACGGAGGAGGATCTGGAGCTGGAGCACTTTGGCTGCAGCAAGCTGTTTCTCTTCTCATCGGCGGCGGAAACTTCCGGGGGAGTGTCTGAAGGAACGGAAACGCCAGTCAAAGCCATTGCCTGCTCCACCGAAGTCCGAAAGGGATCCATGGGCGACTTGCCGGCCATAGCCGCTCTGGATGCCAAGGCAGTCGGACATGGCGGACGGCTTGCCGAGCTCGAGAAGCATGTGCGCAGCGGCTGCTGCCTCGTTTCTCTTCGAGAGGGCCGCCTCGCGGGCTTCGCCGCGCATGACCGGTCTTTTTTCGGGCAGCGGTTCCTGCAGCTGATCATTGTCGATCCGGACGACCGCAGGAGCGGAGTCGGCCGCAGTCTTATGGAGGCTTGGGAGGCCGAGCTTCCGGGACATAAGCTGTTCACCTCGACCAACGAATCCAACAAGCCGATGCAGCAGCTGTGCGAAGCGATGGGCTACGTCCGCAGCGGGGTCGTCGACAACCTGGACGAAGGCGATCCCGAGATCATTTATTGCAAGCCTCCGGTTGCCTGAGCGATCCTTGTCTGGTACGGTTAAGCATGCAGACAAGCCAGGGTGCGCGCCGGCATCGGCTCGTTCGAACGGCAACCCTGGCCTCATGGACGAGATCTGGAGGGATGATCGATGGACAGCAAGGAGCGGTTTTCCAGCCGTGTGGAGAACTATGAGAAATACCGGCCGAGCTACCCGGCGCAAGCGGTAGACTACATCATCAGCCGCGGCGGGCTCAAGGAGGATTCTCCGGTAGCCGATATCGGTGCCGGAACGGGCATCTTCTCCGGGCTGCTGCTGGAGAGGCAGCTCCGGGTCATGGCCGTGGAGCCGAATCCGGATATGGCCAAGGCGGCCTGGGCCAAGCTCGGCCCCGACGAGCGGTTCGGCCTGATGCTGTCGCCTGCGGAGGATACGGGGATGGCCGAGGCCTCCGTCGACGCGATCGTAAGCGCGCAGGCTTTCCACTGGTTCGACCAGGCTGCCGCGCAGGCGGAGTTCCGCCGCATCCTGAAGCCGGAAGGACGCGCGTTCCTGATCTGGAACTCGCGCGTGCTTACGGGCACGCCCTTCCTGGAGAGGTACGAGGCGCTGCTGCATAAGTACGGGACGGACTATGCGAGCGTAAATCACCGCAACGTCTCTCCGGAAGCGCTGCAGGCTTTCTTCCGCGAGGGAACGTTTGAATGGCAGACTTTCCCTAATCGGCAGATTTTTGATTACGAGGGCGTCAAGGGCCGCCTGCTGTCTTCCTCCTACGCTCCCGCCGAGGGACAGCCCGGTCACGTGGAGATGCTGGCCGAGCTGCGGCAGATCTTCGACGAGACGCAGCAGGACGGAACCGTCAGCTTCGATTACGAGACGGAAGTGTACAGCGGCCTTCTGTAGGCCGGTTGACAGATCCGTCGGGATTCGCTAAAGTGATAGCGATAAAGTGCGTTGAAGGGAATCAGTAGCGCCCGAGCGACATCGCTCTAGAGAGCCGGCGGTTGGTGCAAGCCGGTGCGGGGTCGGGCTGCGAATTACATCCTGGAGCATCCGCGTCCGCAACTGCCTGAGGCAGAAGGGCCTGGACGGCAGCCGGCCGTTACCCGGCAGAGCGGAGCATTCTCGTCCCGTACGGGAAGCTCAACATAGGGTGGTACCGCGATGACTCGTCCCTGTCTTTGGACAGGGAGGGGTCTTTCTTTTTTTCCTCAGACATGGAGCGATACAGTCAGGCGGCTTTCAATCAACAGGCTCGGCTGCAACAAACATTCAATCAAGTGGAGGGAACAGACATGACACAAGAACAAGCTGCGGCCGTCAATCCGGAATTGCTGGAGGATCTGGAGTACCGGGGTCTGGTGTACCAGGTGACGAACCGCGAGGAACTGAGCAAAAAGATGAGCGAAGGCCGCGTCACGCTGTACTGCGGCTTCGACCCGACGGCAGACAGCCTGCATATCGGCAGCCTGCTTCCGATCCTGACGCTGCGCCGCTTCCAGCTGGCGGGCCACAACTCCATCGCCCTCGTCGGCGGCGGCACCGGCCTCATCGGCGATCCGAGCGGCCGCTCCACCGAGCGCTCGCTCAACACGGACGACACGGTCGCGAACTGGACCGAGAGCCTGAAAAACCAGCTGTCGCGCTTCCTCGACTTCGAGGCGGCGGGCAATCCGGCGAAGCTCGTCAGCAACTACGACGTG
>NZ_CBRA020000197.1:0-9142 GCF_000469945.2 Paenibacillus sp. P22
CGCCAGCTCCCGCGCCGCCTCCCGATCGTCGTAGCCGGCCGCGATGCTATCGGCAACCTGGGCGCAGGGCCCGTCCTCCGCAGGATCAAGCGCCACGAAGCGGTAGCCCATCGCGCTGCCGGCCAGCGCCATCATGCGGCCGAGCTGCCCGCCCCCAAGAATGCCTACCGTCGATCCCGGCGGAATGACGCGCGCTTGATCGGTGCGGACAGCCGCGCTGCCGCTCCCTGCAACCTTGCCGGAATCCCTCACAGCTCTGCACCGCTTTCAAGCACCTGCAGCCGGATGGCTTCGCGCCGCTCTTCGACGAGCCGCCTGATCCCCGGATCGAATGCGCCGATAATCTGCGCCGCCAGCAGGCCTGCGTTGCTTGCTCCCGCATGGCCGATCGCCACCGTGGCGACGGGAACGCCGGCAGGCATCTGCACGATGGACAGAAGCGAATCCAGTCCGCTCAGGCTCGACGATTTGACGGGAACGCCAATAACCGGAAGCGCCGTTTTCGCGGCAACCATTCCGGGCAAGTGAGCCGCTCCGCCGGCTCCGGCGATAATGACCTTCAAGCCCCGCTCGACAGCGGTCTCGGCATAGTGGAACATCAGATCAGGGGTTCGGTGAGCGGATACGACCTTTTTCTCATAAGGAATTCCAAGCTCATCCAGAATGCCGCAGGCAAGCTTCATCGTTTCCCAGTCGGATTTGCTGCCCATAATGACGCCCACGATAGCAGTCATGATTGTTCATCCCGCCTTTATCTATATTCCTAGTGCGAAAATCCGATGTGATGCCGGAAACAAAAAAAACCGCATGCCGGCCAGCCGGCGGAATCTCCGGGTAGGGAGAATCCGGCACGGGCGACTCGAAAGCCTGCGGGATGTAGATACGCTGAAAAAGCGCAGCCGAAGCCAAACAGCTCGCTCTCCAGTCGTGGACAGCCAGCCTGCTTCCGGCATCCCGTAGTCCGGCGATTAAGGTCGCCAGGTAGAAACTTTCGGGCCGATTCCCGAAGATATACGAGTTGCTTGAAATCATATGCGGACCAAGGTAGCGCGGCCTCCTACAAGATTCGACAATCTCAGGACCATTCAAACCGCTCCCCGCCCGCTTTGCCTCCCTAGTTTACCAACCTGAGCAGAGCCTGTCAACTCAAAAACACGAACATTAAAGAAAAAATATGTGATTAAAGTTCGCTTTTGATGGAGGCGCCTTCAAAGAAAAATGCCGTTGGCTCTACAGCGCCATTTCCATGTACGGCCTCGATCTTCCTCGTTGTCCTGCAAGCCGGATCGCTTCAGCGGCAGGTCCATCTCCTTGCTATACGACAGCAAAAATCGAGGATCAATCCGGCATTTCTCAAGGAAACGCTTCCTTGGACACCTTTCGCCATTCAGGCCGCCGATTCCATGACAGCTATTATGCCATATCTCTAAATCGGAATTGTCCTTCTTTATTCGGCGTCAAGAATACTGACATAACAATTTCTTTTCCTGTTCAGGAATCTCTCTAAATCCGAACTTTATTCCACATTCTCGGATATCCCTTCCAGATCGGTTTTTAAGGACAAAAAAAGAAAAAAACCCTCGACAAGAGGGTTTTGCATAAGGATGAGCGGGCGGGCAAGCTCCATGCCGGATCAAGAATCAGTTGACCCAGAACGTCTTATCCTTGGCCGAGATGCGGCGGCCTTCCGGAGCCGTCATATCCGGGTAGCCGATATAGATAAGGCCGACCAGCTCTTCCTTGTCCTTGAGCCCGAAAGCCGACTTCATGGCCGGATGGTGCATGGGATCTCCGCTGCGCCATACCGCTCCAAGGCCTTCTTCATAAGCGCTGAGCAGAAGGTTCTGCACGGCCGCATGCACGGCGGCGAGCTCTTCCGAACGAATGACGCGGGGGTTGTCGGAAGGCGAGCAGGCTGCGGCAATGACGACAGGGGCCCTCATCGCTTTGGCTTCTTCCTTCGACAGCTTCTGTTCCCTTTCCTCCGGATCCAGTCCGGCAAGCGCGTCGGAGGCGGCATTGGCGTAAGCTCTTCCGAGCACCCGGCGTCCATCCCCCGTCATGACAAAAAATTTCCAAGGCTCGGTGTGGTGATGGTTAGGCGCCCAGACAGCCGCCTCCAGGATCCGTTCGATCTTCTCCTTCTCGACCGGCCTAGCCTCGACCTTTCCGATGCTGCGGCGCTGACGAATTGCTTGCTGTAGCTCCATTCCTGTCCCTCCTTGAGCGGATTGATGAATAGACAATGACTGCCCGAGATTATTATACCTGTGAAATGCTCGCCCGGGAAAGGCCGGCTCTGGAAACCATCGTACCGGACGGTGGAGGGACACACAGTATTTTAAATCACATGCATATCCGCCTCGACCGCCGGAAGCACCCGTCTGTCCGTTATTACCTGTTGCTTCCTTCTCGTCCCTTCCACCCTTAGCCTCCCTTAACCAAGAACCAGGCGAATATCCGGCCAAACAAAAGAAGCCGAACTCGTTCGGCTTCTCCTCATTTCTTTTCGTTCCTGCTGGATGAGTCTTCCTTAAGAAAAGCTTCAAAGGAGGCCATATCGGAAAAACGATTGATTTCGACTCCTCTGTCCCGAAGATAGCTTTCCAGAACAACGCTCAATCGCTCCGCGCCTGCCTGCAGCCGCGTCAGGTCATGAGGATCGAAAAGCGGAACAAGCTCGGGCAGTCCCGCCTGCCTGTAGAGGGCGTGATGATCGGCGCTCAGCTTCAAGTCGCATGGCCACTGTCCGGTCTCGGCGAAAAAGAGAAACTGGGCGATTAAATCCTGTGCGTGAACAGCATGAAAATAAGCCGTATCATAATCGTTTCTTTCGCATGCCGATCGGATCTTGTCCAAAGTCCCTTTCTCCTCTTCATAGAATCCCTTCATTCGATCCCCGAACGAAGGAGTTCCATTGAGCCGCTCTTTCTGAGCCAATACCAGCTCCAGGGCATCTTCGGTCAGCCGCTCGCAAGCTTGGAGGATATCCGCTGCATCGTCTCCATGCATAATGGCATGCATATAGGAATCCAGCAGCGCCGGTTTCAAATGAAACCGATCGATTTGATCCTTGTTTTGGCCAAAGCCTCTCGTGAAATAAGATTGGTTCAGCAAGGCCAGCCCTTGCAGGACTCCGGTCAGAATTCCGTGCGCCTCCGTCCGGCAATAGGCGCTGCTGCCGAAATCCCCCGCGCGGATCAGCTTGTAAAGCCTGACATAGACCTGGCTCAATTCCGCCTCCGCTTTCTCCACAAACTCCTGTTTGTGCTCCGGACTCTGAAGACGGACGATTCTTTCCTTAAGCTTCAGGAGCCTGTCGCGGTCCTCATCCGAACGCGCATAGAGCAGCTTGCAATCGCCGATGATCGAGGTTTTCGGCTCTTGGAAGGCCGCCATCCTCTCCGCCCGTTCCCAGCTGATGGGCCAGAAGTCAAAGCTGATGTCATCCAGGATGAACTGCAGGCTCGCCTCATATCCTCTGGCGGTGGCCGGAATGAAAAAGAAATCCAAGTCGGAGCGCTTCGTCGCGGTCCCTTGCGCGTAAGAGCCGTAATAGGCTGCAAGCGCCACATCGTCGGGATAATTGGCCTTGATGTGCTCCACCAGCTTGTCGGCAACCTCGAACACGTCCAGCATGATGATCCCTCCCTTTCCTCCTCATCCTAACCTTTATTTTCCGAGCTTCAAGGTAATGGTTGGCTATAGCCGAATTATCCGCATCTGTTCGGAAGGAAGAGATCTGGAATAAGTCCTTCCAGAGGAGAGAGATCGGGCAAACCTTCCCCTTCATGCTTTTGCCGGGTTCCGGATCAGCTCACGCTCGGACTGATGGACAAGCCAAAACCAGGCTTGTCCATCATCCTCGGGCGACAAAAGAAAAACCTCCGGGACCGAGGTTCCGAAGGTTTTCGTAAGAGAGGAGCCGGTCAGCCGGCCGCGCCGAGGTATACGTAGCGGGCGATGATCAGCACCGCAAGAATCCACATAAGCGGATGAATCTTGTATTTCTCCTTGCCTTCGGGGAGGCGTCCCGTCGCATTCGCGAAGAAGGCGAGCACGACGTAGAACACGATGCCGAAGGAAACGCCGTTGGCGATGTTGTACGTGAACGGCATCAGGATGATGGTGAAGAAAGCCGGAACGGCATAAACCATATCCTTGAAGTCGATGTCGGTTACGGACTGCATCATGAGCAGGCCGACGAGAATGAGCGCCGCCGCCGTCGCGGAGCCTGGAATCAGGGCGATCAGCGGAGCCAGGAACAGCGAGAGCAGGAAGCAGATGCCGGTCGTGACCGCGGTCAGTCCGGTGCGGCCGCCCTGGGCGATGCCCGCGGAGCTCTCGATGAAGGTCGTTACGGTGCTCGTCCCGAGAACGGCGCCGCCGCCGACGCCGATCGCGTCGACGAACATCGCTTTGCCGACGCGTTTTTTGCCTTCGGCCGGATTTTTCATGAAGCCGGCGCGGTTGGCCGTGCCGACGAGCGTGCCGAACGTATCGAACAGCTCGACGAACGTGAATGTCAGGATGACCGTGACGATGCCGACATGCATGATGCCCGCGAAGTCGAAGTGCCAGAAGTTGAGATCCGAGAATTGAGGAGCCCAGTTTTTGCCGCTGAGGCCGTTTTTCACGTCGAGGTTGCCCGTAATCCAAGCCACGACCGTCGTGCCGAGGATGCCCCACAGGAATGCGGCCGGTACGCGCAGTACGAGCAGCAGGCTGATCAGGATCAGGCCGATGATCGTCAGGTAGACCGACGGGTCCTTGATGTCGCCGAAATGGATGACCGATTCAAAGCTGAGCAGGTCCACGTATTGATGCTTCTGCACGTCGGTGACCGCCGTCTCGGCGGCGATCGTCATGATGCCGCTGTTCTTCAGGCCGACGATGGCGATGAACAGGCCGATGCCGACGGTGATCGCATGCTTGAGGCTGTCCGGCACGGCGCTGATCAGCATTTGCCGAACCTGGGTTACGGTCAGGATGATGAAGATGATGCCGGAAATAAATACGGCGGTCAGCCCCATCGCAGGCGAGATCGGCTTGTCCGTCCCCTGGGAAGCTACGATCGTAGCCGCGAAGTAGGCGTTGAGGCCCATGCCCGGAGCGAGCGCGACCGGGAAGTTGACGAACAGCCCCATCGCGATCGTGAAGATGCCGCCGGCCAGCGCCGTCGCCAGAAACACCGAGTTCCAGCTGAGGCCGGAAGCCGACAGCACGCTCGGGTTGACGGCGAGAATGTAGGCCATCGTCATGAACGTCGTGATGCCCGCCATAATTTCCGTGCGGATGTTGGTTCCGTTCTCTTTGAGCTTGAAGAAGCGCTCCATGATGCAAGTTCCCCCCGAAATGCGTTATTTTCCTTGCGCGGAATCCGAAAAAGCAAAAAACCCGGCAGAGACGGAATCGAAGCCGGCATGCCGGCATTGCGATGGCGTCTCTCCCGGGTCCAGGTCGGCTGTCCAATCCATCGGAGGCCCATTGCAAGGCCGGCCCGATGGGATGGAAGCTGCAGGCGCCCGTCCGAAGCGATGCTTCGTCGTGGACGCCCCCTGAATTTTCGTAGCCTGGTCATTACGGTGACCGAGTAGAGACTTCCGGGCCGATTCCCGGAATTATACGAAAGTTGGTTGGTTATCATTGCGGAACGTAACTAATATTACTGAATTCACGACAAATGTCAACACTCAAACGACTGGAATCCCGGTTATTCCCGAACATTAAAGACAAAAGCATTGTTTTTATCAGGAATTAAGGGTTTTTCCGCTGTCGGCCTCGCGGGAGGTTCTTCCTCCTTTGGTTATCATGCCCGTAATCGCGTAAATCAAAAAAGCGCCGCCGAGCAGATAGAACAGGCTGCTCTCCGACAGGTAGCGAAGACCGTATCCGCTCAGGACGGGACCGGCGATGCTGCCGACGGAGAAGTGGATGGATGCGAGAACATTGGCGCCGGGAAGCAGGTTCCGCGGAAGCATGTCGGCCGCATAGGCGAGGCCGAGCGAGAAGAACGAGCCGACCAGCCCTCCGGCCGCGACCATCAGCGCCGCCATCGTCCAGACGGACGATCCGGCCAGCGGAACGGCGAGGAACAGCAGCCCGCCCCCGGCTCCGCAGAAGATCAGCACGGGCAGGCGGCCGATGCGGTCGCTCCACATGCCGAGCGGCAGCTGCAGCAGCAGGCCGCCGATGCCGATAGCCGGCAGCAGGCCGCTGATCGCCGCGCGGTCCAGGCCGATGCCGAGGCCGTACAGCGGGAACCCGGTATTCATGGACGCTTCCATGATGCCGTAGAGCATGGCCGGGAGCAGCGCATACCAGGCGACGCGGTAGATCGACTTGTAGCGGCTGAAGCCGGCAGCCTCGCCCTGCTCCCTCGGCTCCGGACGATCGGCGGGGAGCTTCAGCACGAGCAGAAGGACGAGCGCATAAAGCATGGCGCTGATCAGGAACGGAGCCTGGTCTCCGAAATGCAGCAGATTGATGCCGAGCGGGCCGATGCTGAAGCCGACGCCGTACGACATTCCGTACAGCGAGATGAACTTGCCGCGCTGCCGTGCCGGCGCCCGGCTGACGATCCAGAGCTGGGTCGCGAAGTGAAGGCCGCTGTCTCCGATGCCGACCAGGATGCGAAGCGCGAACCAGACGGCGAAAGAGCCCGCCGTCAGCGGAAACAGCAGCGTCGCGGCGATAATCATGACGATGCCGGCGAGGATGACGATCCGGAAGCCGTAGCGGCGGACCGGCCTTTCGATGAAGAACATGGTCGAGAACGTGCCGATGTATAGAGCCATGGAATTGAGGCCGTTGATATGTTCCGGCACGCCGCCGCGCTCCAGCAATATCGTAAGCAGCGGCAGCAGCAGGCCCTGGCTTGCTCCTGCGGTAATGACGACCAGCAGCAGGACGATGAGCCGGTAGCTGAAGATCGGCTCCTCGGCGTGCAGCAGGCCGCCTTCTTGCTTCAGTGGCATGACGGGTCGAGCTCCTTTGGTCGATTGTTCTTGGATGCGGGGCTGAGCGGCCGGGAGGTTCGGCCATCCGGCTGTATGGACACGGAGGACGGCGGATGACAAGTGATGACGAGGCCAATGAAGAAGCGCCCCCTCGACCGGCACCGCCGCCGCATCGCCGCACGGCTTCGGCAGCGCATCGCTACAGCGCCGGAGCCGTGAAAAAAACAAACACCGGAACCCTGCAGCAGCAGGGCTCCGGTGAGAAACGCCATGGGCTGCACGCCGCTGCGGCGGCAGCCGGAAGGTCAGTTAAATCCGCTTACTCCCACTCGATGGTCGCCGGCGGCTTGGAGGTGATGTCGTACACGACGCGGTTGACGTTGTCGACCTCGTTGACGATGCGCACCGAGATTTTCTCCAGCACATCCCACGGGATGCGCGCCCAGTCGGCCGTCATGCCGTCGATAGACGTGACGGCGCGGATGCCGACGGTGTAGGAATACGTGCGGGCGTCGCCCATGACGCCTACGCTCTTCATGCCCGGAAGGGCGGTGAAGTACTGCCAGATCTCACGGTCGAGTCCGGCCTTCGCGATTTCGTCGCGCAGGATGGCGTCGGATTCGCGGACGATTTCCAGCTTGTCCTCCGTCACTTCGCCAAGTACGCGAATCGCGAGCCCCGGACCCGGGAACGGCTGGCGCCAGACGATGGCGTCCGGCAATCCGCACTCGGAGCCGACCTTGCGGACCTCGTCCTTGAACAGCGCGCTCAGCGGCTCGACCAGCTTGAACTTGATGTCCTCCGGCAGCCCGCCTACGTTGTGGTGGGATTTGATCGTCTGCGCCGTCGCCGTGCCGCTCTCCACGATGTCCGTATAGAGGGTGCCTTGCGCCAGGAACTCGTAGTTCGCCAGCTTTTCGGACTCCTCCTGGAACAGGTAGATGAACTCGTTGCCGATGATCTTGCGCTTCTTCTCGGGATCGTCCACGCCCTTCAGCTTGCCGAGGAACCGCTCGCTGGCGTCGATCTTGATCACTTCAATGCCGAATTTGCCGACAAAAGTCTCCATCACGCTGTCCGCTTCGCCCTTGCGCAGAAGGCCGTGGTCGATGAACATGCAGGTCAGGCGGTCTCCGATCGCCTTGTGGACGAGCATGGCGACAACGGAGGAATCGACGCCGCCGGACAGGGCGCACAGCACGCGTCCGGTCTCTCCCACCTTCTCCTGGATGTCGCGCACGGCGTCCTCGATGAAGGTTTCCATGCTCCATGTGCCTTCGCATTTGCAGATCGTGTACAGGAAATTGCGGATCATGTCGTTGCCGTATACGGAGTGGCGAACCTCGGGATGGAACTGGACAGCGTAGAAATTCTTCTCCGGATGGCTCATGGCCGCGATCGGCGCATGCTCCGTACCCGCATCCAAGCGGAAGCCTTCCGGCATTTCGACGACCAGATCCGTATGGCTCATCCATACCGTCTGCGTGTTCTCCAGGCCGAGCGCAAGCGCGGCTCCGTTCTCGAAGGTGACGTCCGCGCGGCCGTATTCCCGCTTGCCCGCACGTTGAACCTTGCCTTTGAGCTGATGGCTCATCAGCTGCATGCCGTAGCAAATACCGAAAATCGGCAGCCCCAGCTCGTAGATCTCCGGATCGACCATCGGGGAATTTTCCTCATATACGCTCGCCGGTCCGCCGGAGAACACGATGCCCTTGGGCGCGAGTTCCCGGATCCGCTCTGCCGGCGTGTTGTATGGCAGCAGCTCGCTGTAGACGCCCAAATCCCGGATGCGACGCGCGATCAGCTGGTTGTATTGTCCCCCGAAGTCGAGAACTACGATCATTTCATTTGGCTTGTTCACTGCCGAACCTCCCTCAATCAATTGGACTCATTATATCCAAGCCCTCTCCGGGCAGTCAAGGCGCACGGCAAGCCTCCTCCGCAGGTAAAATCCACCCGGAAACCCAGCGGCGCGCGGGCCGGTTCTTCCCATGCAGAAGGGGAGGAAGGCCCGCCGAGGGAAGCCCGGGGGCGGGGCAAGGCGCTCCGCAGGCGGCCCGAATGCGGGAACTCCAGGGAGCATTCTCCGCTTGCTGATGCCGGATGGCCCTTGATGCAGCCGGAATTCAGGCAGGCTGCGGGCGAGCGCATCAGGCGCCTGGCGAGCCGGCGCCGGAGGCTGG
>NZ_CBRA020000198.1:0-10450 GCF_000469945.2 Paenibacillus sp. P22
CCGCAGAGCCTCGGCGCCGAACAGCTCGCCGGCGAGCTCGCGGCTCATCTGCAGCAGCTGGGCGCGGACGGCGCCATCCAGGCCGTCGCCCTCGTAGATGCGCATATTCACGTAATCCGCCGCGAACTGGGAAGCGAGCGGCGACGGGCGAGAGGTATGAACGACCTCAAGCGCGATGCCGCCGCTCTCGATTTCCCGCAGCAGCTCTCTCAGCCGCCCGAGATCGAGGTAGACGTTCATGCATTCGCGCATCGCCTCGGCGAGATAGGGAAAGCGGTCTCCGTAGGGAAGGGCGGCGCGCAGCAGCTCCTCGCTGCGCAGCCGCATCTGCCACATCGGCGTGCGGGTGAAGCTTCGGGCCAGCAGCAGAGACGTCTCGGCGATGCGCCGGAAGGCGACGGCAAGCAGCGGGGAGCCGGGAATGGCCGCGAGCAGCAGCTCCGCCAGGTTGTCCGAGGAGACGGAATGGACGGCCTGGAGCCAGGAAGGCTCCCATTCCGGCAGCACGAACTCGATTCCGTTGTCCTTGGCGTTGCCGTACAGGCGATAGGGCAGCGTCTCCTCGAATCTGCGCTCGATGGCGAGCTGCCAAGTCCGGTTCACGCGGCGTCCCCAGGAATTATGGATGACGATGTGGGTCTGGTTCGAAATATCCTTGTACACCTCGACGGCGATCCGTTTGCGGGTCGGCCTGACGCCTGAGGCGGCCTGGGCGCGGACGAGGGCGGCCAGCTGCCGCGCGGAGCGGTCATCCATGCCGCTGCGCTCCATGAGCTCGGAGATGACGGCTTCGTCTCCGGGATGGACCGGCTCGTCCGGCAAGGCGCTGCCGTCCTCAAGGCTGTCCATTCCGGGAACGGAGTCTTCGGAATGGACGGTATTCCGCTCGGCAGGAATGCCCGGACTCCCCGCCTTCCGCTCGGCAGGAATGCTCGGACTCTCCGCCTTCCGCTCCGCAGGAATGCCCGGACTTCCCGTCTGGAAAGCCGCTTCATCTCCCTGCTCCAGCCTCTCCAGCAGCTCCGTCCACAGCTCCGCCACCCTCCTGCCAAGCAGGTAGGAGCGGGAGCCGGCTTCGTTGCGCCAGAATGGAATCTCGCTGAAGCTGTTCGACGTCTCGGTCACATAAACGCGGTCCTTGCTGATCTGGCGGATCATCCAGGAGTTCGTGCCGAGCTGGAACACGTCGCCGACCCGGCTCTCCTGGATGAACTCCTCGTCCAGCTCTCCGATGTGGGCGCGGCTGTCGGCATGATGGACGGGATAAGCGCTGCTCTGCGGAATCGTGCCGGCTCCCGTAACCGCCGCCATGGAGCTGTTGCTGCGCGGCCCGATCGTGTCCGAGCCCCGGTCCCACTCCAGCAGCGGCCGGGAAAAGGGATAGAAGCCGGCCAGCACGGCCAGCATCGACTCCAGCCTGCCGCGCGGGAAGGTGCGGTAGCTGTCGCTTCCTGCGATCAGGCGGTGCATGGCCTCCCCGGTCCACTCGCCGCCGGAAGCCATGGCGACAGCCTGCTGCGACAGCACGTCGAGCGGGTCGCGGGGAATCTCGATCGGCTCGATGTCGCGCTCGGCGATCATGCGGCTGAGCACCGCGATTTCCGGCAGCGCTCCGCGCTGGCGGGCGAGGATGACGCCGCGGCTCGCCTCGCCGACTCCGTGGCCGGCGCGGCCGATCCGCTGGATGCCGGAGGCGGCCGACAGCGGCGAGTCGACCTGGATGACGAGATCGACGTGGCCGACGTCGATGCCGAGCTCCAGCGACGAGGTGGCGACGATGCAGCGCAGCTCGCCCGCCTTGAGCAGCCGCTCGACCTCGAGGCGGCGAGTCCGGTCCATGCTTCCGTGATGGGCGCGGCACATCTCGCGGCCCGTATAGTCGTTCAGCCGCAGGCAGAGCCGCTCGGCCAGCCGCCGGCTGTTGACGAAGACCAGCGTCGAACGGCTTCCCTCCATGAGCTGGAGCAGCCGGTCCATGATCGGGAACCAGACGGATTCGCGGGTCCGGTGCAGCCGGCTGTGGTCCGGCATCGTGACGGACACCTGCATCGCCTTGGGCATCGCGCTTTCCACGATGGCGACGGGACGGGGGAGATAGCCGAGCGGATGGGCCGGGACCCCGACTCCGTCCTGGTCAGGCGAGAGAAGAGGGGCGGCTGAATCGGAAGCCTCCGTTCCCCCGCCTGGTCCGGGAGACCATCCCCCGAGGAAGCGGGCGACGCGCTCCATCGGCCTTACGGTCGCCGACAATCCGATTCGCTGCAGCGGACGGCCGCACCAGGCCTCGAGCCGTTCCAGCGTCAAGGAGAGATGGGACCCGCGCTTGTCCGCCGCCAGATCGTGAATCTCGTTGACGATGACTTGGCGGGTCGTGCGCAGCATCGTTCTCCCTTTCTCGGAGCCGAGCAGAATATAGAGCGATTCGGGAGTGGTCACCAGCACGTCGGGCGGCTTGCGCAGCATGGCGGCGCGCTTGGAGGCGGGCGTATCGCCGGTTCGGACGGCGCAGGTAATTCTTTGTAATGCCTGGTCATGCCCGGCAGGATGTTCATGAGCCAGCCATTGTTCATGCTGTCGCCCGATCTCCTCGACGAATCCCGTGACATGGTCGTAAATATCGTTGTTCAGCGCCTTGAGCGGCGTGACATAGATGACTTTGACTCCGGGCGGCGCCATACTGCCGTCCAGGCTTTCACCCGTCTCTTCCTTGGAGCGGAGCACCCGGTCCAGGCAGGGCAGCAGCGCCGCCAGCGTCTTGCCGGAGCCGGTCGGAGCGGCCAGCAGCGTATGCTCTCCCTCCCCGATGGATGCCCAGGCCCGGCGCTGGATATCGGTAGGGCTGCCGAAAGAGCCCGCAAACCATTGCGCGAGAACGGGGTGGAACCGGTTCAGCGATGGATCGGGCTGTCGATGGGTCGTCATGGAATCACCAAGCCTCCTTGTCCTAGAAGGAAAAAATCGGCTCTATGGAGCCGGCAGGGCTGCGATGTAGCGCCTTAAGCATTGTCCTCTAAGGATACTATACTTCGCATTGCCGTCCTAATCGAAAGCACGGCTAGCCGCAGCCGGATAGTTGCCTTGATTTTAGATGGCACCCTTTTAAAAGCGACTTTGGAGACCGGAGCAGATGCTCCGCCCAGCGATGGAATGGAGGTCCATGTGAAACATTCGGGACTGGAATGCGTCTACTCTAGTGGAAATATTCGGTTGAAAAACGACGAATGGCATCGATTTCGACTCAAGGAGGCTGTCTCATATGATCTTAACATCTATCCGCCGCCCCGCTCTCGCCGTGCTGGCGGCAGCCATTCTGGCTTCAGGCGGCATGCAAGCCGGCACCGCTGCCGCGGCCGGCTCGGCTCCGTCCGCGACCATCCTGCTGGACGGGTATCCGCTCGCTTTCCCGGCCCAGCCGATCATCCAGAACGGGACGACGATGGTGCCGTTCCGGGCCATCGCCGAAGCGCTGCAGATTCCCGTCGAGTGGAATGCGGCCGGCAAGACGATTACGGCCGTCAAGACAACGGATAAAGGCCAGCGCAAGGTCGTGCTGCGCCAAGGCAGCAAGCAGGCGACGGTCGACGGCGCGGCGGCTCAGCTCGGCGCCGCCCCGGTGCAGAAGAACGGGACGGTGCTCGTTCCGCTGAGCTTTTTCAGCAGCGCGTTCGGGGCGCAGGTGAGCTGGAACGGGGCGACCCGCACCGTATCGATCGTTTCCCCTCCGGAGAAGCTGTATACAAAAGCCTATTATGCCATCAAATCCTATTCCCAAGTGAAGCAGCTCGGCCGCTTCGACGCGGTCGCCTTCGGCTGGGGCCGGATCGGCGAAGACGGCAGGCTCACGCTCAAGGGCAAAGACTTCTACTGGCCCCAAGCCGACGGAGACGTCACCCCCGAGTCGATCGTAGCGGGCGCAGGCGCGGCGGGCGGCCTGACGGAATTCATGGTTTTCTCCGGCGATGCCAAAGGCGAGCTGACCAAGATGCTCGGGGATTCCTCGCTGAGAGCCGAGACGGTCAAAGGCATCGTCGACGCCGCTTCGCAGGGAGGCTTCAAATCCATCGATTTGGACTTTGAAGGGCTTGGAATGACCGGAGACAAGGCGGCGGCCGCGCAGTCGTTCAACGTGTTCGTCAAGGAGCTGCGCGCTGCGTCCAAGGCGGCCGGACTCGGCCTGTCGCTGTCGCTGCATCCGCTGAACGGCTCCTACAAAGGCTATGATTATAAAACGCTGGCGCAGCTGTCCGACGAGATCGCCATCATGGCGTACGACTATGAGCAGGGCGGCAAGCCGGAGCCCTTGGCCAAGGTGGACGAGGCCATCCGGCTGGCATTGAAGGAGACGGACCGCAGCAAGCTGCTGCTCGGCATCAACTTCAACAGCGAAACGGCGTTGTCGCTGTCGGGCCCGGCGGGTCTGGCCAAGCGGTACGGCCTCAAGGGCATCGCGCTGTGGCGGCTCGGTCCCGGCCTGGTCGACGCCGATTCCTTGACGGCTCTGGAACGGACGGTCAAGCTTAGAGGTCCGGCCGAGGGCTGATGAGATCGATTTATTTTCAACTGGAGCATGGAGGAGGGAGGACATGGCCGGAATGGAGCGGGAAGCTTATCTAAGAAGCGTGCAGCTGCTGCGGGAGAGCGTGCCCTCCTTCGCGGAATACCCGTTCTCGCTCCCGGTCATCCGGGAGATGGACCGGCTCGCGCTGCATCCCAAGGTGACGTACATCGTCGGAGAGAACGGCATGGGCAAGTCGACTATGCTGGAAGGCATCGCCGTCGCTTGGGGCTTCAATCCCGAGGGCGGCAGCCTGAACTTCACCTTCTCCACCTATGCCTCCCATTCGGAGCTTCATCGTCATTTGAGGCTGGCGCGCGGAATCCGCAAGCCGCGGGACGGGTTCTTCTTCCGGGCCGAGAGCTATTACAATCTGGCGAGCAGCATCGAGGAGCTGGACCGTGAAGGAGGCGGCCCTTCCATCATCGACAGCTACGGCGGCCGCTCGCTGCATGAGCAGTCGCACGGGGAATCTTTTTTCGCGACCTTCATGAACCGGTTCGGCGGCGGAGGACTGTATGTGATGGACGAGCCGGAGGCGGCGCTGTCGCCGACGAGGCAGCTGTCGATGCTGGCCCGGATTCACGAGCTCGTCCGCCAAGGCTCCCAATTCATCATCTCCACGGATTCTGATGGCTTATCCGGACGCCGTCATCTATCAGCTCGACGGGAGCGGCATCGAGGAGGTCGCGCTGGAGGAGACGGAGCCTTTCCGGGTGACGAGGCAGTTCCTGAACAACCGGAGTCCGATGCTGGAGGAGCTGTTCTCGGAGGAATAGTCCGAATCCTCGTGCTCCCGAATCAACGGAGCCGGAGGCGCGGCCAGAGGGAATGAGGAGAGGCGCGAGAATTTCTCGCGCCTCTTTTTGTTCCTTCCGGGAGGCAGCCGGACAGGCTGCGCGGACCCTTCAGCTCCCAACCGGGAGAACGGGACTCCCGCTTGCCGCCGGCCGAGTGGCAATGGAACTTGAGCGGGTCCTATAATAAGAGCAAACAGATTCCCTCGGGACGGATAGAGGGAAAGGGGGCTGCAGGCGCATGTCATCTTCAACCGAAACCGCATCTTACCGCGGGCGCGGCGAAGCCGCTTCATCCGATGGACAAGGAGGCAAGCGGGCCGGCTGGCGTTCCTTCGTCAGGCTCATCATGGCGTCCAAGCCGCCCAAAAAGCTGATCGCCGTCGCGCTGCTGCTGAGCCTGGCTTCTACGGCGGCAGGGCTCGTCGTGCCGATGGTGACCAAGCAGTTCATCGACGGCTTCAGCCTGAGCGCCCTTAAGCCGGGCCATATCGTCATGCTGGCCGGATTCTTCGTCATCCAAGCGCTGGCCGGAGCGTATTCCAGCTATTTGCTCGCCCGGCTGGGGCAGCATGTCGTTGCGAGCCTGCGCGAACGGCTGTGGCGCAAGCTGATGGCGCTGCCGGTCGCTTATTACGACCGCCACCAGACGGGAGAAACGGTCAGCCGCATGACCAACGACACGGGCGTCGTGCGCGGACTCATCACCGATCATCTGGTCGGCTTCGTCACCAGCATCATCTCGGCGATCGGAGCGTTCATCCTGCTGCTGACGCTGGATTGGCGCATGACGCTCATTCTGCTCATCGCGATTCCGGTGCTCGCCGGCATCATGGTGCCGCTCGGCATGATGATGCACCGCATCGCCAAGGAAACGCAGGACGAGACGGCTTCCTTCTCCGGCGGCATCAACAACGTCCTGTCGGAGGTCCGCCTCGTCAAGGCTTCAGGCGCGGAGCCGCGCGAGCTGGAGCACGGCTTCAAGGGCATCCGCGCCTTGTACCGGCTTGGCGTGCGGGAAGGCAAGGTCGGAGCATGGATCGGCCCGGCTGTCTCCTTCACCATCATGATGCTGCTCGTCATCATCATCGGCTACGGCGGCGTGCGCGTGTCGTCCGGGGCGATGACGGCAGGCGATCTCGTCGCCTTCATCCTGTATCTCATGCAGATCATCATGCCGGTCAGCCAGATCGCGGTCTTCTTCTCCCAGTTCAACAAGGCGATGGGAGCGACGGAGCGGATCAGCGCGACGCTGGAGGAGACCGAGGAGGACTTCGCCGCAGGCGGAGAGCTCCGCAGCGCGTCGGCTCCCGTCACGGCCGAAGGACTGGAGTTCGCCTATGCCGGCAGCGAGCCGATTCTTCGGGGCATCGATTTCGAGATCCAGCCGGGACAGGTAACGGCTATCGTCGGTCCTAGCGGGGGCGGCAAGACGACGCTGTTCTCGCTGCTGGAGCGGTATTACGCTCCTACGGCAGGAAGGCTGCTGATCGGCGGCGTGCCGCTCGCGGACTATTCGCTCGCCAGCTGGCGCAGCCGGATCGGCTATGTGGCGCAGGAAAGCCCGCTCATGGCGGGCACGATCCGCGACAACCTGACGTACGGCATCGACCGCGCGCCGGAGCCGGAGGAGCTGGAGAGAGCGGCCCGGCTGGCCTATGCCGACGTCTTCATCAACGAGCTGCCGAAGAAATACGACACGGAGGTCGGCGAGCGGGGCATCAAGCTGTCCGGCGGCCAGCGGCAGCGCATCGGGATCGCGCGGGCGCTGCTGCGCAATCCGGACATCCTGCTGCTGGACGAGGCGACCTCGGCGCTCGACAGCCAGTCGGAGGTCATCGTGCAGCAGGCGCTCGGCAATCTGATGGAAGGGCGGACGACGGTCGTCATCGCCCACCGGTTGTCGACCGTCGTGGACGCCGACCAGATCCTGTTCGTGGACAAGGGACGCATCACCGGGCGGGGCACCCATGAAGAGCTGCTGGAGACGCATGAGCTGTACCGCGAATTCGCGCTGCGCCAGCTGCGATCGCCGAAGGAAGACGAGGCGGCGGAGGCGGTTGACCCCCGCTGACAGCCGGAATTATACTAGAAGCAGCCGGCGGCATGCCGCCGGCAAGGAACGGGAGGCGGACTCGCGTCTGCCGGCTCTCGATTGAACGTCATGGGGTTGCACAACAGATAGAGATTGAAATAGAAAATAGAGACAGAGATAGAAACGAGAACCGATCCTCTCACAACTGGCAACGGATAGGAGGAGATTGTGGAGTGAACAGCATCTATTCCGAAGAAGACTTGGTCAAGCTCGCGCAGCTTCATCTGCCGGGCTATGGCTTTGCAAAAACAGCTGATTCCGGAGCATCCGCCGTCACGGCGGCCGCCGCCCCGCCGCCCATCGTATGCGCCTCGACGCGGCGGATCGTGCTGATCAGCCCGTATCCCAACCTGCTGCATGAGCTGATCCGGGATTTGTCCGCCGCCTGCTACGATGTGATGGTCTTCCATCGCGCGGACGATTACGTCCTGCACAGCCTGCAGGCCGACCTGTACCTGATCGACGGCAGCGCGGCCGACATGCTGGGCAGCGATCCCGGCTTCCGTACGTTCACGTCCGATCCTTCCAAGCTGAGCCGGGCCGTTCTTCTGGACGACCGGCACAAGGAAGGGAAGGCCTTCCGCACCGGCTTCGATTCGGAAGGCATGCCGACCGTCGCTCCTGCGGCCGCCCTGGAGTTCGTCCAGGACTGGCTGCTTCGGCATCCTGCCGCAGACGAGGCTGATCCAGGCATTCTGGGCTTCAAGGATCTGATTCTGGACACGAAGCGCATGGCGGTGTTCCGCGGCGGCAGCCCGATCGATCTGACCAAGACGGAGTATGAGCTGCTGCTCAGCTTCATCGGCGCGGAAGGAGCCGTCCAGACGCGCGACCATCTCATGGCGACGATCTGGGATGCGCCGTTCTTCGGCAACAGCAACGTCGTCGACGTCCATGTGAAGAGCCTGCGGCGCAAGCTGGGGGACAACGCCCTGGCTCCGATGTACATCGAGACGGTCCGAGGGGTCGGCTACCGGCTCGCGGACTGACACGATCATCAGGCAGGAAGAAGCGCCCGCGGGCGCTTTTTTTTTTTCGTCAAATCCATCCCCGCGCCTCCATCTTCTCCTCGTGGGATGGCGGCTTCCGCAGGTTCCGTTTGGCTATAGCCATCCTTTACGTAGAGAGCGCGCCGAGAACAGGGATACGATAGGGCAGGAGGCGCATGCTCCGCTGGAGGAAGCTGCGTCCGCAGGAGGTGCTCCCGATGAAATGGCTTCAAGCCTTTCTCGCCTATTACAAGCCCTACCGGCTCATGCTGGCCGCCGATCTGTTCTTCGCCGCCCTGGCTTCCCTCGTCGTCCTTGCCTACCCGATTCTGATCAACCGCATTACGAGCGAGGCGATCAGCGAGCAAGGCATAGCGGTAGAGATGATGGCGAGAATCATCGGCGTGTTCGTGCTCCTCATGATCGTCGAGTACGCAAGCGGCTTCTATACCGATTACTTCGGGCATGCCATGGGCGCGCGAATGGAGGCGGACATGCGGGAAGATCTGTTCGTCCATGTCCAGAAGCAGAGCTTCGCCTTCCATGACAACGCCGGCACCGGCCAGCTGATGTCGCGCATGACGAACGATCTGTTCGACATTTCGGAGCTGGCCCATCACGGGCCGGAGGATGTCGTTGTTTCGCTGGTGCGGATCATCGGCGCTTTCCTCATTCTGAGCCGGATCAACGGCCCGCTCGCCTGGATGATTTTCGGCATTCTTCCGGTACTTTTCCTGCTCGTCTATCTATACAGCGGGAAGCTGAAGAAGGCGCTGAAAACGAGCAAGGAGCGCATCGGCGACATCAACGCCCAGCTCGAGGACACGCTCGCCGGCATCCGGACCGTGCAGGCCTTCAACGGGGAGGAGGCCGAGACGGAAAAGTTCAGGCGCCGCAACCGCCGTTTTTTCGACAGCCGCAAAGAAGGCTACTGGGCCGAGGCGGTCATGTTCAACGGCCTGAACAGCTTCGTGTCGCTGCTTACGATTCTGGTCGTTGTCGTTGGCGCGTACCTGATCGGCCGCCGCGAATTGCAGCTGCCCGACCTGATCACCTTCCTGCTCTATATCGGCGCCTTGATGGCGCCGATCCGGATGCTGGTGAACTTCACGCAAAATCTGCAGAACGGAATCGCGGGATTCGAGCGCTTCCGGGAGCTGATGGAGATCCAGCCCGATATAGGAGATGCCGATCATGCCGCCGATCTTCATCATGTACGCGGAGAAGTGGCATTCGACCGCGTCGGCTTCCGCTATTCGCAGGAGGAGGGGGAGGTGCTGTCGGGCATCGATTTCATAGCCCGCCCTGGCGAGTTCATCGCTCTCGTCGGCCCCTCGGGGGTCGGCAAAACGACCTTCTGCAGCCTCATTCCCCGCTTCTACGAATGCACCGAAGGAACGGTGAGGATCGACGGCAGGGACGTCAGGGACATCACGCTGAAGTCGCTGCGCAGCCATATCGGCATCGTGCAGCAGGAATCGTATCTGTTCGCGGGGACGATCGCGGAGAATATCCGCTATGGCCGGCCGGATGCAACACACGAGGAGATCAGGGAAGCGGCGGTGAAAGCGAACGCCGATGTCTTCATCCGGGAGCTGCCGCAGGGCTACGGCTCCATGATCGGGCAGCGGGGCGTGAAGCTGTCCGGCGGACAGCGCCAGCGCATCAGCATCGCCAGGACATTCCTCAAGAATCCGTCCATTCTCATCCTGGACGAAGCGACCTCCGCTCTGGACTACCGGAGCGAGAGGGCCGTCCAGGAAAGCCTGGAGCGGCTGGCGAGGAGCCGGACGACGTTCGTCATCGCCCACCGGCTGTCGACGATCCGGAGCGCGGACCGGATCCTCGTGCTCTCGGAGCGGGGCATCGAGGAGGAGGGCACGCATGAGGAGCTTGCATCCCGGGACGGCTTGTACGCCCGTCTCGCCGGCATGCAGGTATGACCGGGCTGCAGAGCCCGACGCGGCCGATCCGTCCGGGCCGGGGYCGATTCTTCTGCTTGACCGGGCTGAGG
>NZ_CBRA020000199.1:0-5040 GCF_000469945.2 Paenibacillus sp. P22
GAAGCCGCCCGCAGCCCGGATCCGCTCCGCCATCCGGGTCATCCCTTCGCGCCAGCGGCCGTGGAACACGGGCTCGCGCGAGCCGTGGCCGATCAGCAGCAGCGCCTCGCTCGCCGGATCGCGCGAGAGCTCCCGGATGTTCGCGAGCAGCAGCTCCGCGATCTCCGGCTCGTCGTCGATCGGCCGGCCGGGATGGATGCGGGCGCCGCCGACATGAAACACCTCGAGCTCGCCCTCCCTAAGCCCCGCCGGCGGCTGGCCGAACGCCTGCATGATGTCGTCGACATGCGTCGCTCCCGACGAAACGAACAGCGGCAGCACGAAAATATCCGTGACGCCGCGTTCCAGCAGCTCGTCGACCCCGTCCTGGATCAGGCGCCCTTCCACGATCTCCAGAAACGACGAAACGACCGGCACAGGGCCGGCCGGTTGCTGAAGTCGTATCGTTGCCGCCTCGACGGCTTCGTCCACGAGCGCCACCCAGCCCCCGTCGCGGGAGCCGTGGCTGATGACAAGAATGCCGGGACGGACAATCGGGGAAGGAAAAGAGGATGATGGCGTCGCCGATGCTTGCAAGGACCGCTCCCCCTCCGGACTGCCAAGCGGAATATGACGGCCTGCGGAGCTCATTAGCGGTTCAGGCGGTCGAGGGTCATCTTGTACCCGTCATTGCCGTAGTTCAGGCAGCGCTTGACGCGCGAGATCGTCGCCGTGCTCGCTCCCGTCTCGGCTTCGATCTGGTTATACGTGCTTCCCTTGCCCAGCATGCGAGCGACTTCCAGGCGCTGCGAGAGAGACTGGACTTCGTTGACTGTGCACAGGTCGTCAAAAAACACATAACATTCTTCCACGCTCTTGAGCGTGAGTACCGCTTCGAATAATTGGTCGATTGCTTTATCGTTCAGCTTCTTTAGCTGCATTAATCCTTCACCTCGGTAAGAGTATCGCTGACTTTCTGGCTAGTGTCGCTACCTTTCATTCTAAAGGGATACGGCGAAGAAAACAACCAGTCACCGTGTTCACGCTTTAGAGGACAATAGAAAAATGAAAACGCTATCGGAATAAATCGTCGAAACAGCTCTTATTCCGCGGCGGAGCCCTCCCTCGGCAAGCCTTGTCTTATGCTGCCTAAACGCTGCCTAACGGCGGCTTTCACGACCTCCATAACGGCCGCGCCGCGGCACATTCCGTTCGCAGCTCAATTCCAACGTAACGCTCGATTACGGCCGATGCTTCCGGCTGGCCGCCGCTGTCATCGGGAGAAGGCAAAGAGTCCCTTCCAATAAGTCTGGAGATGCGGTCCCAACGGAACCTGCCCGCACCAGCCAATGAATCCCCGTTTTGTTCCTGAGCATCTCGATGCCGCAGGACCAGAAGCTCTCCTTTCCCGTGGGAATTTCCTGCAGGCATCCCCCCATGGGTTTTTCGGCAAAAACCGGGCTATCGTCCATACCTTACGCCCGCCTATTCCATACACTGTAACAAAAGCGGAATAAATCCGCCTCATACCAAGGATGTGATTGCAAGTGAACCCGAATTCTTACCCTCCATCCGGCCAGCGCAACACACCTGCTTCCGGACCGCCTTCTCAGGGAGGCATTTTCCCAGGCCTCGGTGATTCGTTCCCTTTTCAGCATATGCCCCAGCATTCGCTTTTCGCTCCGATGCCGTCCTCGTTCCCTTCCGCGATGCCGTCCGGTCCCGCGACGTCGATCGGACCGCTGGCCACGCTGGAAGCGGCCGCTCCCGCAGTCGAGAAGAAGAGCAGCCTGTTCTCGCTCGACAAGCTGTCGGATCTCAAAGGCTTCGTAGACCGGATCGGCGGCCTCGACGGCATTCTCGGCACGATGACCAAAGCCCAGAAGATCATCGGCAGCGTCCAGCAGATGGCTCCGCTGGTGAAGGTCATGATGGGATCGTTCGGCAAGAAGGGCTCGGACAAATCCAAGCTGGTGAACCTGGACGACGACGACTGGAAACCATCGAAAAAAAGAAGGAGGAACAAGAAACGCCGTCCGTCCGGCTCCCGCAAAGGCAAGGGCGGTTACGCCAAAGGCCCGCGCAGCCGCAGCCGCCGGCGCCGGAAAGGGCGCAGACAGAAGTTTGATGAATAACTTGTTCAGGGCAAAAGACAGCCCGCCCGGCCGCTTGAAGCGGTCCGGACGGGCTGCTTGCCTTGCAGGATGAAGAGGAGCCGTCCAATGCGCCTACAGGAAGATCCATTCGATGATCTTGTACATGACGGCGGACAGGCCCATCGCGATCGGAATCGTGATGATCCACGAAATGACGATGCGTCCCGCCATGCTCCACTTGACGTTGGCGAAGCGCTTGGCGCTGCCGACGCCGAGCAGGGACGACGTGATGACATGCGTCGTGCTGACCGGGAAGTGGATCAGCGTCGCGGTGAAGATGACGGCGGCAGAGCCGAGATCGGCCGCGAAGCCGTTGATCGGCTCGATCTTGAAGATCTTGGTGCCCATCGTCTTGATGATCTTCCAGCCGCCGACCGACGTGCCGAGCGCCATCGCCGTCGCTGCGGACAGCTTGACCCACAGCGGAACCTCCAGGTGGTCCTGGATGCCTGCGGCCACGAGCGCGAAGGTGATGATGCCCATCGCCTTCTGCGCGTCGTTGGTGCCGTGCGTATACGACTGGAATGCAGCCGTAATGATCTGGCCCGTGCGGAAGCCCTTGTTGAGCTGATGCGGGTTGCCGTTGGCGAAGATCAGCTTCAGGATCCACATGAGCGTGAAGCCGATCGCAAAGGCGATGAACGGAGAAAAGATCAGGCCCTTGATGATGTTTGTGAAGCCGCCTGCGTTGATGGCTCCGAAGCCGTCCGCCGCGATGACTGCGCCGGCCAGGCCGCCGATCAGCGCATGGGAGGAGGACGACGGGATGCCGAACCACCAGGTGACGAGGTTCCAGATGATGGCGCCGAGCAGCGCCGCGATGACGATCTGCTCGCCGTGGGCGAGCTTGGCCGGGTCGGCGACGCTGCCGCCGATCGTCTTGGCGACGCCGGTGAAGCTGAGCGCGCCGACGAAGTTCATGACGGCGGCCATGATGATGGCTACGCGCGGCTTGAGCGCCCGGGTCGAGACCGAGGTGGCGATGGCGTTGGCCGTGTCGTGGAATCCGTTGATGAAATCGAATGCCAACGCCAGAAACACCACCGCTATCATGACGACAAATGTAGTATCCATGGGCTGCGGTTAGTCCCCTATCCTATTAGCTGTTACGCATGATGATGGTTTCAAGCGTGTTGGCGACGTCCTCGAAGTAATCGGTCGTCTGCTCCAGCATTTCATACAGTTCCTTGCGCTTGATGAGCTCGATCGGGTCCTTGACGTTGGCGAACAGCGCCTTGATGCAGACGCGCAGCAGATCGTCGGCCTGATTTTCCAGCTCGTTGATGGCGATATTCGGCTCGCGGATGGCAAGCAGCTTTTTCTGGGACAGCAGGTAGATCGCTTTCTTGACTTGATGCGAGTTGCGGACCAGATTGTCTGCGAACAGGCGGATGTATTCGTCATGGTCGGTAACCTGGTACATCTCGAAGCGGGAGGAGCAAGCCTCGATCTCGTCGACGACATCGTCGAGAGCCGTCGTCAGCGCCATGATGTCCTCGCGCTCGATCGGCGTAATGAACGTCTTGTTCAGCTCCGTAATGATCGTATGTGTATAGCGGTCGCACTGGCTCTCGTAATCTTTCATCACCTTGGCAAACTCGCCGACATTCGTCAAATCCTCGACACCGCGGGCGAAATACTCCACGCATTCGACAATTGTGTCCGCCATCTCTTCCAGCGTCTTGAAGAAAATATTCTTCTTGGCCATGTTCGTCCCCTTTGCTTTCAGGAAAATGATGCTGCCTGCCCAATTTGGGCCGAACTAATCTTATCACAGTTGCATCGCATCTTGTAAAGAATTTGTAAACGAAAACGGGCCGCCGGACACGAAATTGTCGTTTTTTCGACAACGTTCGACCTTTTTCGCCTGATCCCAGTCTTCCCCTTTCTTCCGCTCCTATGCCGAAAAAGGAAGAACGAAAACGCCGGGCGGGGAAATCCGCTCCGGCGTTCGGCAGGTCCGATGACAGGATGCTCTCTCCCGGACGATGAAAATCGAATGAAGCTAGCTGTAGCTGACATGGCCCTCAAGCGAAGGATCGAGCGGCATGACATGCCAGAACGTCTTGCCCGGCACGAAGCTCAGCTCCCGCCCGTCCTTCTCGAGGCGGAACGAGCCGTCCGCGCCGCGCTTCCACTGCGCCTCCATGACTTGGCCGCGCTGGATGAGCAGCGCCGGCCCGCCGTCCTTCAGGCCGACCTCCAGCCGGCCGTAATCGTCGTACGCCCGGTGCTTGGCCCCGATGACGACGAGATTGGCGGCGGAGAGCTGCTCCTTGGTCTCCCGGTCCTCATGCGGCTTGCCGTCGATGAAGCGCTTGTACGTTGCCGAGCCGGCATCGTACTCATAGGAAACCTTGTAATTCTGCAGCTGGAACTTCAGCTCCACGGAGGTGGCCGCAGGAGAGGCGGCATCGACCGCAGGGCTCGAGGAGAAGGTGTAGGAAGGCCCTCCCGCCGACTTCAGGTAGCCCTTGCGGCCGGCGATCTTCGTGATCTTCTCCAGATCGGTGTACAGGTTGTGCGGCGCCTTGCGCGTCTTGTCCCGCCAGTAGTAGCCGCCCGCATTGGATATCTCGTCGAGATACGGCTTGCCCTGATGCTGCAGGATGTCGTAGGCGTCCGTGCTCGCGCCCGCATGGGTGAGGACGCCATGGAACGACTCCCCGATCTCGATCAGGTACGGGCGGATGCTGCGGACCGGGCCGACGGCTCCCTTGTAGCCGGCATCGCTTTGGAAGACGGCGATCAGCCTCGTGATGCCGCCCTCGGCGAGCACCTCCCACAGCATGTCGGCATGGGTCAGCCCGCTCTGGGGGCGAGCGGCGGAGAAGTTGTTGACCATGACCGCGTACGGCCGTTCCGTCAGGGCGGCTCCGTCCGCCAGCGGCAGTCCCGTCAGCGG
>NZ_CBRA020000200.1:0-24656 GCF_000469945.2 Paenibacillus sp. P22
GAGCGAAGATCCATCCCTGCACGGCGTCGGCGATCTGCTGGACAAAGCGCAGCTGACGGAAATCGTCACCAACGGCAAGGGCGGCATGCCGGCCTTCAAGGACACTCTTTCCGCGGAAGAGATCGATACGCTCACCACTTGGCTCGCCAAGCAAAAAGCGGCTCAATAAGACAACCAGCCTGATCGTTCCCGGACGATCAGGCTTTTTCGTCAACCGACGCTTATTATTATTTAAAGGGCGACACGCACGCTAACCAAGGAGGCTCATCGTCTTGTTTTCGAATTTGTTCAGCCGCTACGCTTTGTTGAATCGCCGATTCCTGTGGCTGCTGCTCGTCGTCAACGCGCTCGGCACCGTGTACGGATACTATTGGTACAAAGGACAGCTGGAAGCGACCGTCGACGCCGGCAATCCGCTCTGGCAGCTTGTTTTTGTTCCGGACAGCCCGACAGCCAGCCTTTTCTTCACCTTGAGCCTGCTTTATCTGCTCTTTCCGCCTGGAAATCAGGGACGGCTCGGCAGGACGGTCCGTGTCGCCATTGAAGGGCTGGGGACCGTTACGTCCGTGAAATACGGCATCTGGCAACGACGATCATCCTCGCCGGCGCAGCCCGCGGCGAGATGCTGGAGCCCGCCCATTTCATGCTGATGGCTTCTCATCTGGGCATGGCGCTGGAAGCTCTGCTCTATGTCCGATTCATGGCCTTCGGCAAGCTCGCCGCGCTCGCCGCGTTCGGCTGGCTGCTGCTCAACGATTATTGCGATTACCACTACGGCATTTACCCTTATCTTCCCAACGCGCTGGAGAACGATGTGCCCGCCGTGCGTACTTTCACGATCGGCTTGTCGATATTCAGCCTGCTGGCCGTCTGGCTGGCGCAGACGCTTGGACGCAGAAGGCAGCAGCGCTGACTGCTTGCCACAACGACGAATCCGAGATCTGAATGAGCCCGATGTCTCCATGCATGCGCTGTGAACGCCGGCTAACCGCTTGCCTGAAACGGGATTGCGAGTTGACCGCTTGCAGCAATGCCAAGGGCCGTGCATGCCCGCTCCCATGTCAAGCTTCTATCGCAAGCTTCTATCCCAAGCGTACAAGCCGTACATATCTCCCTATCCGCAAGCATAGTAGTAGGATAGACAGGAGGGATAGGCATGTCCGGCAAATGGACTGGAGTGTGGATCGGCTTATTGGCAGGGGCGGCTGCCCTGCTGCTGCTGCATGGAGCGGTGTTCGCATCGGGCGGCGCATACATCGGCAATTCGGAGACCGGCTCGGCTGCCGAGCCCGCGCAAAGATTCCGGAGCACCGCGAACAACCTGTATTCGGCCGTCGTGAACGGGGACCGCAGCGGCTCCTATTACGAGCTTGTCAAGCTTGCGAAGCTGGCCGGAGACCGCGGCCTGCGCTCTCATGGATATAGTGCCGGCTGGGCGGCGGTTGACAAGAGCCTGTCCGATGCCAAGGCAGCGCTGTCCGCAGGGACAGAAGCGGACAAGCTTCTGGAGGCTGCGTCGAGGCTGAGGCTGGCAGCGGACAGCCTGGCGGGAGGCGGAGAGGCGTTATGGCTGCAGTACGAGCCTCTGCTCAAGGAGGATGCCCGGCAGGTCGCGATCGCCTGGACGACCACCGGCAGCTTGGCCAAGTCTGCGGCAGCGGCGAGGCTTGCCACCCTCGAGCGGCACTGGGAGGTCATCGAGCCGGCCGTGCTGCTGAGCCGCGATCCGCTCCAGGCCGAGGCGATGAGGGAGGCTGTGGCCTACAGCGGAAAGCTGCTGAAGGCGAGCGGCGACCCTCAATCGGCTTGGATCATTCAATCGTTCCGTTCCGTTTCGGAGACGGCGGACACGCTTTTCCGCGCCGCAGGGTCCGAAGGCAACGATGCGACGGAGCCTGCCGTCGCGCCGCCGGCGAGTCCGAACATGCCGGGAGGCTGGATGCTTTATGCGCTCGTGCCGCTCATTGCCGCTGTGCTGGGCTATGCCGGCTGGAGCAATTACCGAGGCGGCCAGCACGGCGTCCGGGTGCATCCGGCCAAAGGCGAGCCGCCAAGCCATAACGGAGTCGCCCGCAAATAAAAAGAAGAAGCCTGGCCGGCAACCGGTCAGGCTTCTTCTTTGAATCCTTCTCCAAGCACGTCATGGACGTCGTTGATCACGATGAATGCGCGGGGGTCGATGCTGCGGACGATCATGCGAAGAGTGCGGATTTCCTGACGCGACACGACGCAGTAAACGACTTGCTTGTCCGTTTTGGAGTAGGCTCCGACGGCGGGAATAAGCGTGACGCCTCGCTCCATTTCCACGGTGATCTTGTCGGCGATGGCCTCGCCGTGCTCGCTGATGATGGAGAACGCCTTGGCAGCATACGCGCCTTCCTGAATAAAGTCGATCAGCTTGGAGGCGATGAACACGGCGACGAGCGTGTAGAGCACCTTCTCCTTCGGAATGTAGATGAGCGACAGGCCGATGATGATGGCATCCGACGCCAGAATGATCTGGCCCATGCTCCATCCTTTGGAGCGGGTGAGGATGCGCGCGGCGATATCGACGCCGCCTGTCGTGCCGCCGAAGCGGAAGACGATGCCGAGGCCCATGCCGAGCGTGACGCCGGCGTAAAGGGCGGCCAGAATGAAATCATGCTCGGCGTAGAAAGGCACCAACCATCCGGCCGAAATCGCCTTTTCAAAGATAGCCAGAAATACGGACAGGCTGACGGTCCCGATGATCGTCATGACCATGGACAGCTTGCCGAGAATGCGGAGGCCGACCAGGAACAACGGAATGTTCAGGACAAGCGTCGTGATGGACAGCTTCCATCCGAGCGCATAATTGAGGAGGATGCCGATGCCGGTGACGCCGCCTTCCATGAGCTGGTTCGGGAGGACGAAGTATTGCAGGCCGAAGGCGTAAATGGCAGTTCCCAGCATGATCGGGAAGATCGTGCGATAAATGTAGTTCCATTGAATCTTGGACAATTTGGACATAGACGGTTTCTCCTTGAAAATCGCTTGGCTTGCCTGCCATGGGCGCGAGCCGTTAATGGGCAGGGGCTTAAATATTGTGTTCAAAACTGCTTTAGGATAACATAGGTAAAGATACCTTGCAAAGAAGGGAACTTGTCCATGAGCGAAAAATCTCTTGCCGCCATCCAGCGGGAAGTCGACGATTACATAAGCCAGTTCAAGGAAGGCTATTTCAGCCCCTTGTCCCTCATGGCCAGACTCACGGAAGAATGCGGCGAGCTGGCGAGAGAAATCAACCATACGTACGGAGAGAAGCCCAAGAAGCCGGACGAGGCGGACAATTCCGTCGAGATGGAGCTGGGGGACATCCTTTTCATCCTCAATTGCTTCGCCAATTCGCTGAACATCGATCTGACGAAGGCGCATGATGCCGTCATGTACAAGTTCAATACGAGGGACGCGGACCGCTGGACCCGCAAAAACGGCGAACCGCAATAAAGCTCCGGGCATATGCTGTACCATCATCCTCTGAGAAGGAAGGTGGGCGGATGGACGGGGAAAGCTGCATCAAGAAAGCATACGAATCCATACTCGGCGGCGACTTCGACGGCGCGATCGGATGGTTCCGGCAAGCAATCGACCTGGAGCCGGACAATGCGTCTTTTCATTATAAATGCTCCGTCTCCTGCACGCGCAGCGGCAGATGGGAGCTCGCCCTTCATCATGCCAAGCTTGCCAGCGAGCTGGATCCGGGCCATGCGGAGTACCGATTCCATCTGGATGTCGTGGACTCCCGCAGGCTCGTCTCGGATGCCAAGCTGCTGCTGGCGGCCGGCCCTGCCAATGCCTCCGAGGCTCTTCTATTCGCCCAGGAGGCCCGGCTGCTGGATCCGCTCAACGCCGAGGCCAGCCTCGCGGCGGGACAATGCTATTACGTGCTCAATCGGCTCCAGGATGCAAAAGATTGCGTAATGGAAGCATGCAGGCTGGATCCTTCCTCTGAGGAAGCCCGCATTCTTCTGCGCAAGCTGAACCGGGCGATCAAGCCGACGAACAAGCCGCGCTGAACGGTATGGAGCAATCCGACTATTTAACTCGAGGGGATCGATATCATGAATACTCCTATCAAAGTCGCGGTAGCCGGCGCTTCCGGAAGAATGGGCAGAGAGGTCGTCAAGCTGGCGCTGCAGGATGAAAGCTTCCGGCTGACAGGCGCCATGTCCCCGTCGGCCGGGGCTGTCGACGCGGGCCGCCTTGTCGGTCTCGAGCCATGCGGCGTGACGGTGTCTCCATCGCTGGAGGCGATGCTGGACAGCGGTGAAATCGACGTTCTCGTCGATTTCACCGTGCCGCAGTCCGCTTACTCCAACACTCTGGAAGCCGTAACGCGCGGAATCCGGCCCGTCGCCGGCGTGACAGGCTTTACCCCGCAGCAGATCGCCGAGCTGGACGAGCTGTGCAAGCAGCAGGGAATCGGCGGGCTGATCGCGCCGAATTTCTCCATCGGGGCGATTCTGATGATGAAATTCGCCGCGGAAGCTTCCAAACATTTTCCCCATCTTGAAATCATCGAATACCATGGGGACCAGAAGCTGGACGCCCCCTCCGGCACTTCCATCAAGACGGCCGAGCTTATCTCCGAGGCGCGGCGCGAGCTGAAGCAAGGCAATCCTCGCGAGGAAGAGACGATCGAGGGCGCCCGCGGCGGCTACTACGACGGCTTCAGAATCCACAGCGTGAGGCTGCCCGGCGTGTTCGCCCAGCAGGAGGTCGTCTTCGGAGCGTTCGGACAGACGCTCAAGATCCGCCATGATTCCTATGACAGAGCCGGCTATATGCCTGGCGTCGCCCATGCGATCAAGAAAGTGATGACATATGAAGGCCTCATCTATGGTTTCGAACATATCATGGAGCCATGACAGCCGCACAACAAACGCATCGATACATGAAGGAGTGAGAGCGATGCTTAGCATTGCATTTATCGCGCATGACCGCAAAAAAGACGAGATGGTCAACTTCGTCACCGCTTACGAGGAAGCTTTCGCCGGCAGCAAGCTGTATTCGACCGGCACGACAGGCTCGCGCATTATGGAGAAGACATCCCTCAACATCCACCGCTATATGTCCGGTCCGCTCGGCGGCGACCAGCAGATCGGAGCGCTCGTCGCCCAGGACGAGCTCGATCTCATCATTTTCCTGCGGGATCCGCTCATGGCCCAGCCGCATGAACCGGATATCATCGCCCTGCTGCGCCTCTGCGATGTCCAGGGCATACCGGTAGCGACCAATATCGCGACCGCAGAGCTGCTCGTCAAGGCGATGCAGCGGGGGGACTTCGCTTGGCGCGAGCTGGTCCACAAATACAAGCCGGAGTAAGAGGATGAGACAGCAGACAGACATCCTCGTCTTCGGCGCCCATGCGGACGATGCGGAGATCGGCATGGGCGGCACGATCCTGAAGCATACCGATGCCGGAATGACGGTCGGAATCTGCGATTTGACGGAATCGGAGATGAGCTCCAACGGAAACGTCGAGCTGCGCAAGCAGGAAGCCGGGACTGCCGCCGGAATACTCGGCCTGACCGTCCGCAGCTGCCTGGGCCTTCCCGACCGCGGCCTGACGGGGGATGCATCCCAGCTGGCTGCCATCACCAAGGAAATCAGGCTGCGCAAGCCCAGAATCGTGTTCGCTCCCTATTGGCAGGACCGCCATCCGGATCACAACGCGGCCAGCGCCATGGTCGAAGAAGCGGTATTCAACGCCAAGCTGAGACGTTATTTGCCGGATTCGGACCTGGAGCCGGTCAACGTGGAGCAGCTTGTTTTTTATTACATCAACGACCAGCGCGACATCGCCTTGACCGTGGACATCAGCAGCTTCATCGGCCGCAAGCTCGAAGCGCTGTCGGCGTACGAATCGCAGTTCGCCCCGGCAGCAGCAGGCGACGGCAGGGTGGACACGCCATTGACTCAAGGCTATGTCAAGCGGGTCGAATATCGCGACTACTTGACCGGACAAGCTGCGGGCTTTTCCCATGCGGAAGGCTTTGCGCTCAAGAAGCCTCATCCGGTGTCGTATTTTATCGGCTGATGCCTAAAGCCCCGTCAAGGGGAATACATATGGAAGCAGAGCGCCACGAGCGGGAGGAACCCACATGACCAGAAAACTGAAAATCGGGATTACCTGCTACCCGACCCTAGGCGGATCGGGCGTAGTCGCGACGGAGCTCGGCAAGCTGCTGGCCGAGAACGGACATGAAATCCATTTCATCACGCACAGCATTCCTTTCCGGCTGGGCCAATTCCACAAAAATATTTTCTTTCACGAGGTCGAGGTCAACAACTATTACGTCTTCCGCTATCCTCCCTACGATCTCAGCCTCGCCAGCAAGATGGCTCAGGTCGCGGAGATGCAGAAGCTCGACATCCTGCATGTCCACTATGCGATTCCACATGCCGTATGCGCGTTTCTGGCCAAGCAGATTCACGGCAAAGGCCTGAAAACGGTGACGACGCTCCATGGCACCGACATTACAGTGCTGGCGCAGGACGAGTCGCTGAAGGACCTGATCCGTCTCGCCATTCACGAGAGCGACGCGGTGACGGCCGTCTCCCAGGATCTGATCCGCGAGACGAGGGAGCTTCTGGACATTACGACTCCGATCGACTTGACCTACAATTTCGTGGACAAAAGAGTCTATTATCCTCGGGATACATCCAGCCGGAGAGGGGATTACGCCGCGCCGGACGAGAAAATCCTGATGCATATTTCCAACTTCCGTCCGGTCAAGCGGGTCGGCGATGTCATCGACATCTTCCGCCGGGTATCGGAGCATGTCCCTTCCAAGCTGCTGCTCGTTGGAGAAGGACCCGAGCTGTCGCGCATCCAGTGCCAAATCCGCGAAATGGGCTTGGAAAACCGGGTGCATTTCCTCGGCAAGCAGGAGGACGTGGCCGAAGTCATTTCCCTGGCGGACCTCATGCTGCTTCCATCCGAGAAGGAAAGCTTCGGGCTAGTCGCGCTTGAAGCGATGGGCTGCGGAGTTCCGACGATCGGGTCCACGGCAGGCGGCATTCCCGAGCTCGTCTCGCATGGAGAGACCGGCTTCCTGTCGCCGATCGGCGACACGGCCGATATGGCGCGCAATGCGGCGAGGCTGCTGACGAATCCGTCCATGTACGATCAGTTCCGCAGCGCGTGCATCAAGCGCGCTTACGGAGAATTCTGCAACGAACGGATCACGCGCGAATACGAGAAGATCTATTACCGGGTGCTCGGCATGGAGGCGGAGCTGCCCGTGCCGGCTTGCGAGGGATGAACGGGGAGCCCATCAAGCCGCTTCCTCAAGAGATGCGGGATGCGGCTCCTGTGCTGACGAGGCTGCAGGAGGCGGGCCATACCGCCGTATTCGTAGGCGGCTGCGTTCGCGACATGCTGCTTGGGCTGCCGCTCAAGGATGTCGACATCGCGAGCTCCGCTTCTCCGGAAGAAGTGATGGAGCTGTACCCGAACAGCATTCCGACCGGCCTTCAGCACGGAACCGTAACCGTACGGCATGGGGGAGAGCTGTACGAGGTGACGACCTTCCGCACGGAAGGGGAGTACGCCGATCACCGGCGTCCGTCCGAGGTCTCGTTCATCCGGGAGCTTGCAGGCGACCTGCAGAGGCGCGACTTCACGATCAATGCGATGGCTCTGCATCCGGACGGAGCTCTGGTGGATCCGTTCGGCGGCATGTCGGACCTGCGGCGCGGGCTTATCCGCGCCGTAGGGAATCCCGAAGCCCGCTTCGGCGAGGACGCGCTGCGGATGCTGCGGGCCGTTCGGTTCGCGTCTGTCTACGGCTTCCGGCTGTCCCATTCGACCTGGCGGGCATTGCTCGGCCATCGCGGCAGCCTGAAGCATGTCGCAATGGAAAGAATAGGCTTGGAGCTTGACCGCATCGCTGCAAAAGGGAGCATCTCATCCGGTGTTTCCTGGCTGTATGCAAGCGGGCTTGCGGAATGCTTCAAGGAGCCTCTGCTGCTGCCGGACGGGCTGCTGCCGCACCCCGGTCCCGCCCATAAGCATAAGATGCTGCACAGAAAAAATGAGGCAGCCGACAGCCTGTCCGGCAGGCTCGCCGCCCTGGACAAGCTCGCCGATGGGGAGCAGCGCTGGCAAGGGCTGTTCATCGTGCTCGGGATGGACAAGGACATGGCCGGGGAATGGTTCCGGCGGCTGCGGTATTCGCGGGCCCGCAAGGAGAAGCTGGAATCCGTGCTCTCGATCCATCGCCGGATGACCGGCTGTGGTGACAAGCCCGTCTCTTCGGAATGGCATGCCGCTGTGCTCGGCATCGGCGCGGAGGCCGCCGAGAGCTGGCTGCGCTTGATGGAGGAGGCGGCTTCGGCGGGACTTGGACTAGACTTCGAAGCGCTGCCTCCCGGCTGCGAATCTTCCGCCGCGGAGATCCGGACCTGGATGGAGCGGATGCCGGTACGCGGCATCGGCGGCCTGGCGGTGGACGGCAAGGATATCCAGCAGCGGATCGGCGCCCGGCCGGGACCTTGGATGGGGAGGCTGCTGGAACGGCTGGCCCTGGAGGCTGCCGGACAATCGATACCCAATGAACGCCAGCCTCTGCTGGAACGAGCGGCAGAGCTGTATGATCAGGAGCAAGGAGGCATGGCGCCGTCATGAATACGGAAGAATTGCTTCGACTTTTCGAAGAAAGCGGCGACGAATTCCTCTCGGGGGAAGCGGTCAGCAGGGAGCTTGAAGTGAGCCGGACGGCAGTCTGGAAGCAGATCCGCAAGCTGGAGGAGGCGGGATTCGTCTTCGAGGCCTCCCGCAAGCGGGGATACAGGCTGATATCCAAGCCGGACCTGTTGACGGAGGAGTCGATAGCGGCCCATCTGCAGACCCGGGAATTCGGCCGCAGGCTGCTGCTGATGGACAAGGTGGATTCAACCCAGAACATTGCAGCCCAGCTCGCCGAACAAGGAACAGAGGAAGGGACGCTCGTGCTGGCGGAGCAGCAGCTGAGCGGCCGCGGCCGGATGGGCCGCGGCTGGGTGTCGCCGTACGGCAAGGGGCTCTGGATGAGCCTGGTGCTCCGTCCGCCGCTGCCGGTCAGCAGCGCACCGCAGCTGACCCTGCTTACGGCGGTCGCCCTATGCCGGGCGCTGAGGCTGCAGACCGGGCTGGATATCGGCATCAAATGGCCCAACGATCTGCTTCATGAAGGCAAGAAGCTGAGCGGCATCCTGCTGGAATCGGCAGCCGAGGACGAGCGGATCCGCCATATCGTGGCCGGCGTCGGCATCAGTGTAAATCTGGCTGAGGGCGACTATCCGGATGAGCTGCTGGAGCGTGCGGCATCGCTGCGCATCGCGGCAGGCCGCACCTTCGACCGGGCGCTAATCGCGGCCGCCTTCCTGAACGAATGGGAGTCGCTGTACAAGGTTTATCTGGCGGAAGGATTCGCTCCGGTCAAGCTTCTGTGGGAAGCCTTGTCGGTGTCTCTGCACCGCAAGATCGCCATCTCGACTCCTCAGGGAGTTATCCAGGGAACGCCTATCGGGCTTCATGAGAGCGGAGCGCTTCAGGTCGAGCTCGAGGACGGCACGATCACGGCGTTGTTCTCGGCCGAAATGGGCGAGCCCGTCCGATCCTGATTTTTCAAGCCGGTCCTGTAAAAGGGCCGGCTTTTGGCTTCGTTTACGGAGATGAATGGATCTGTTATACTGGAGGTGACCGGGCGGTATCGACAAAATCCGAACCGCACTGGCACAGCCGGGCAGAAGCTCAGTTCATCTGCCGTTTCACAGAAGGAATGTTGCATGACCAGCAGTGCGTTGACTTTTGCTCTGAGCCGCTTCAGGACCGAGACAAGAGGAAAGCCCGCAGGCGTTTTTGACATCCTTTTTCGGGCTGGATCTTTTAGCGGCGGCTAAAAGGTTTTTTTGTGTTCAAACTAACCTGGATGGGTACCGAAAGGGGAACAACGCGAAATGAAACAAGCGCTCACGATTACGAAACTGCAAAAAATGAAGGCAGAGGGAGAGCCGATCACGATGGTGACGGCATACGATTACCCGTCGGCCAGACTGGCAGAAGAAGCGGGAATCGACACTATTCTCGTCGGCGATTCGCTCGGAAATGTCGTGCTCGGGTATGACACGACCGTACCGGTAACGCTGGACGATATGATATATCACGCGCGGTCGGTCGCGCGCGGAGCACAGAACACGTTCCGCATCGTCGACATGCCGTTCATGACGGCGCGCATCAGCCGGGAGGAGACTCTTCGGGGGGCGGGACGCCTCATGCAGGAAGGCCACGCCCATTCCGTCAAGATCGAGGGCGGCGAGGAGATCGCGGAGCATGTCGCCGCTTGCGTGCAGGCCGGCATTCCCGTCATCGGCCATATCGGCCTGACGCCTCAGTCCGTACACCAGCTGGGCGGATACAAGATCCAAGGCAAGCTGGAAGCAGAGGCGGCTCGCCTCGAAGCCGACGCGCTCGCCCTGCAGCAGGCAGGCGCTTACGCGGTCGTCCTTGAGCTTGTCACGGAACCGATTGCGACGGCCATCTCCGGCAAGCTCACGATTCCGACGATCGGCATCGGAGCCGGTCCCGGCTGCGACGGGCAAGTGCTCGTCTACCACGATCTGATCCAGTACGCATCTCCATACCGCGCGAAGAAATTCGTGAAAACCTACGCCGATGTCGGATCGACGATCCGCGAGGCGCTCGGCCAGTATGTCAGCGAAGTCAAGGGCCGCAGCTTCCCGGCGGCCGAGCACACTTTCGGAGCTGCCGCTGCCGCGCCGGTCGGCGCTCTGTACGGAGGCGAACGGAAATGAACGCAGCAGCTGTCAAAACGGAACCGCTCGTGCTGAGGACCCTATCCTCCCTTCGGGAGGAGCTGTCCGCTCGGCGGGCGGCCATGCCGCAGCTCCAGATCGGCCTCGTGCCGACGATGGGCTATCTCCATGACGGGCACGGCAGCCTGATCCGCCGTTCCGCGGCGGAAAACGGCTTGACCGTTCTGAGCATCTTCGTCAATCCGCTGCAGTTCGGGCCGAACGAGGATCTCGACCGCTATCCGCGCGACGAGGAACGAGACCTGCGCCTCGCGCGCCAGCAAGGCGCCGATATCGTCTTCATGCCGAGCGTCGAGGAGATGTATCCGCGCAAGCCGCTGACGAGAGTGCTGGTCTCCGAAGTGACCGAAGCTCTTTGCGGCGCTTCCCGCCCCGGCCATTTCGACGGTGTCGGCACGGTCGTAAGCAAGCTGCTCAATCTGGTGAAGCCTCAGAAAGCTTACTTCGGGTTGAAGGACGCCCAGCAGGTGGCGGTCGTGCAGCAAATGGTCGACGATCTCAATTTCGACGTCGAGATCGTTCCCTGCCCGACGGTGAGGGAACAGGATGGATTGGCGCTCAGCTCGCGCAATGTCTACCTGACGCCGGAGCAGCGGCAGCAGGCGCTCGTCCTTTCCCGGACGCTGCGGACCGCTGCGGACTGGGCCAAGGAGCCCGGCATGACAGCGGGCGCTCTGGAAGCCCGGGTGAGGTCGGCCATAACCGAAGCGCCGCTTGCCGCCATTGACTATGCGGAGCTGAGAAGCTATCCTTCATTGGAGGCCTTGCTTCCCGGCGTCAAGCTGAGCGGCTTCGGACAACCGATGCTGCTCGCCCTTGCGGTGAAGTTCGGCTCGACGAGACTGATCGACAACGCGATACTCCACTGACAGGAGGTCAGGACTAATGTTCCGTACCATGATGAAATCCAAGCTGCACCGCGCGACGGTGACGGAAGCGAACCTGAACTATGTAGGAAGCATTACTATAGATGAAGCTCTGATGGAAAAGGCGGATCTCTGGGCGAACGAGAAAGTCCAGATCGTCAACAACAACAACGGGGCCCGGCTGGAGACGTATATCATTCCAGGTCCGCGGCATTCGGGCGTCATCTGTCTCAACGGAGCGGCAGCCCGTCTCGTGCAGCCGGGCGACAAGGTCATCATTATTTCCTATGCGGCCATGTCCGAAGAGGAAGCCCGCGCCTACAAGCCGAAGGTTGTCATTCTGGACGACGGCAACCAGCCGGTCCAGGTTATGGATGAAGAAGTTCATGCCGTCATCCTTTAATCCTTATCCTTACGTCTGAGGGAACTGCTCCGCAGGGTATACAAAAGGGCGCCAAAACACAGAATGAGGGTACCGGAGAGAGCTTGACCGGTCATTGCTGTCATTTGCATAGCCTTTATTCCCTGTGGAAGGCGGGTGTCCGGGATGTTTCAACAGCTGTTTGCCGTTATGAACGATCTGCTGGACGACATCATGCTGCGTTACCCGCATTGCAGCTCCGAAGAACGCAAAGAGATGCTGGAGCAGCTCGCCCAGCTGCGAGGAATCAGCGACCAGTTCATTGAGGAATGGCTTCGCCTGGAAGAGAAAATGGCGGATTTCCGCGAGGAATTCCCGGCAGCGGCGGCATCCGCAGGCATCACGGCCGGCACATCCTTCCCCTTGCCTGAAATCGCGGGAGCTGGAGGTGCGCAGTCCGCTGCCGCCACAGGAGCTTCCGACAGCCGGATCGCAGGCACCGGCATGGTCACCGCGGCTATGAAGGAAGCACCCTGCGGTCCGGCGATCGCCAATGGGATGGACATGGCTTCCAAGCCCCATCAGGGATCGTTCGCCATGGATGTGTCGGGCGACAATGTGGAGAGGATTGCCAAGGGCCAAGGATATTTCAAGCTTTTCATGTTTCCGCAGGCGGCCCGGCATTTCCAGGAAGCGGTGGAATGCTCGCCGGAATGCGATCTGGCCCGCATGTATTTGGCCATGACGCTGATGCATCTGCAGCAATGGAGCGATGCCGAGCTTCATTTCAAGCTGCTCGTCAGCCTCACGGACCACCCCCGCTGGCAGGCGATCGGCTTCAATGCGCTCGGCTGCATACAGGCGGTGCGCCTCAACATGGACCATGCGGAGAGGCTGTTCCGGCAGGCGCACAAAATCGATCCGGCTTTTGAGGATCCAATAACCAATCTCAAGTCATGCCGGCAGACTCCCGGGCCCTTATCCCTTTATTTCGGGAGTGCGGAGCTGACTTGCCTGTGAGAGGAAGTTTTGCTTCGAATGATCTATGCCGTACTGGATTTAGAAACGACCGGAACAAGCAGCGAGGATGAAATCATACAAGTCGGCCTTGTGCTGATGGACGAGGAGTTCAATGTCTTCCAGACACTGAACTCCTTTGTGCGCCCTAGCGGACCGATCCCAGCCTTCATCACCCAGCTTACCGGCATTGACGACGCCATGGTGGCGGATGCTCCCGAGCCCGACGATCTCCTGCTGGAAATGATTCCGCTGCTGCAGGATGCCGTGCTGATCGGCCATAATGTATCCTTCGATGCCGGTTTCCTTAATATGGCTCTCGACAGGGCAGGCTATTCGCCGTTCGACGGCAGAAAGCTCGATACGGTCGAGCTGCTCCGCATGCTTTATCCTTCCCTGAGCTCCTATCAGCTCGGGGCTGTGTCCGAGCAGTTCGGCATCCGCCACGATCAGCATCATCGCGCGGACAGCGATGCGATGGCCACGGCGATCCTGTTCGCCGAATGCGTGAAGAAGCTGCGCAGCCTGCCGCTGCTGACGCTGCAGCGGTTCGTCATGCTGAGCGCCGACAACGATCTCGGATGGATGCTGCGCGAGGAGCTGGCTCTCCGGGAAGCGTCCACCGCTCTGGATACGGACAGCCACCGCTATTTCCGCCAGTTCGCCATGAAAGCCGGAGAGTGGACGGAAGAGGAGCCTCCCCGCGACGAAGGAAACGACAACCCGCTCGAAAGCGTCAGCTTCGAGGACTATCTGGAGCAGGTGCGGGAAGGCTTTACCGCCTTGTTCCCGGACTATGAGGAGCGCGAAGCCCAGCAGACGATGTTCCGCGAGGTGAACGACGCCTTCGAGAACAACCGGCATCTGCTGATTGAAGCCGGGACCGGCACGGGGAAATCGCTCGGCTACCTTATTCCTTCCCTTTATTTCGGCGTCAAGAACGAACGGAAGATTGTCGTCAGCACTCATACGATCAATTTGCAGGAGCAGCTCAGGCAGAGGGATTTGCCGCTGCTCAAGCAGGTGCTTCCTTTCGACTTCCGCGCCAGCGTGTTCAAGGGAAGAGGCAACTATATCTGCCTCCGCAAATTCGAAACGAAAATTCAGTCGCTGGACTTCGCCGCAACGGCCGAAGAGCGGCAGACGGCGTCCCAGATGGTCGTCTGGCTGGGCGAGACGGAGACCGGAGACCAGGAAGAGATCAACTTCGGCAATCGCGGAGGGGAATTCTGGAATACCGTATCGAGCGACGCCGATTCCTGCTTGAACCGGGCCTGTCCGTGGTTCAAGCGCTGCTTCTATCACCGGGCCAAGCAGGAGGCGAATCTCGCCGACGTCGTCATTACCAACCATTCGCTTTTATTTACCGATATTAGAGCCGATCACCGCCTTCTTCCGTCTTATGAGTATCTCGTCATCGACGAGGGGCATCAGGTGGAGGAAGTGGCGGGCAAGCATCTTGGACAGCAGCTCAGCTTCTACTCGTTCCTGAACCTGGCGAACCGGCTCGCCAAGGATTCGCGCAGCGGCCTGCTGCCGCAGCTCCGCTCCCACATCCAGGGAGAGAGCGAGGACGAAGTGCCCAAGTGGACGGAGCAGCTGGACGAGATCATTCCGCGCTTCGGCTCTCTCAAGGACAGCTGGGAGACGGTATTCGAGCAGCTCCAGTCGCTGGCGGCCGCCTCTTCCGGAGGAGGCCAGACCGAGACGGGGCAGAGCGTCCTGCGCCTCAAGCCGGGCAGCCTGCCGAGCCAATGGGAGCCGATCCAGAACGAGGAAGGCATCTATTTCAAGGAAATGAACCGGACGATCAAGGTGCTCGACAAGATGCTCTCGGACATGAAGGACAAGCTGGACGATACGGTGCTTCAAGGCATGCTGACGGATCTGGCCGGCGCGGTGAAGGATGCCGGACGCATCCGGGACGAGCTGCGAGTGTTCGTGCGGGCGGACAAGCCGGAGATGGTGTACTGGATCGAGTCCAATCCTTCCGCGCGGACGAAGAGCATCCAGCTCAATACGGTTCCGGCGGATGTCAGCGGGCAGATCCGGGAATATTTCTTCGACAGCAAGAAGAGCGTCGTCATTACTTCCGCTACGCTGAGCGTGCAAAAGTCGTTCCACTACGCCGCCGAACAGCTGGGACTGAACATGGCGGACGAGCGCCGCTCGCGCACCGTGCTTCTGCCTTCGCCATTCCATTACCGCTCCCAGGCGCTTGTCATGATTCCGCGTAACTTCCCGGCGGTCAAGGGAGCCGCGGCCGATCCGGCCTATCTAAGCGCGCTGGTCGCCTCCTTGTCGGAAGCGGCCCGTGAGACCGGAGGGCGGATGCTCGTCCTTTTCACCAGCTACCGGATGCTGAAGCAGGTATACGATCCGCTGAAGGAAGCCCTTCAGGGCTCCGGCATTCAAGTGCTGGGGCAAGGGCTCGACAGCAGCAACCGCAGCAAGCTTACCCGCCGCTTCCGGCAGCAGCCCGAATCCGTGCTGCTCGGGACGAGCAGCTTCTGGGAAGGGGTCGACATTCCCGGCGATGCGCTCATCTGCCTGGCGATCGTCCGCCTGCCGTTCCAGCCGCCGAACCATCCGCTTCAGGAAGCGAAGGCGGAGATGCTTCAGGAATCCGGGCAGAATCCGTTCATGAAGCTGTCCGTGCCGCAGGCGGTCATCCGCTTCAAGCAAGGGTTCGGACGGCTGATCCGAACTTCCCGGGACAAGGGAATTGTCCTCATTTACGATACGAGAGTGATCGAGACGTTTTATGGGAAACACTTCCTTTATTCGCTGCCTGGACCTAAAATTGAACATATGCATGCGGATCAGTTCGTTCCGAGAATGAGGGAATGGCTGTCCGAAGACTCCAAGGAGGCGGTCCGGCAATGAGCAAGCAGGGAAAAGCGATATCGGAGGCGGTCGTCCGCCGGCTGCCCGTTTATTTGCAAGTGCTGGGCGAGCTTCATGTGCGCGATGTGCAGACCGTCAGCTCGCAGGAGCTTGGCCTCAAGCTCGAGCTCAATCCGGCTCAGATCCGCAAGGACCTGGCCTATTTCGGGGAATTCGGGCGCAAGGGCGTCGGGTATGACGTCAACTACCTGATCGAGAAGATCAGAGGCATCCTCAAGCTGGACCAGGTGATGCTCGTTGCGCTCGTAGGGGCCGGCAATCTGGGGCATGCCTTATGCAACTACAGCACTTATTTGAAGGACAATATGAAAATCACTGCGGTGTTCGACGCCAATCCGGCCAAGATCGGCACCCGAATCAACTCGCTCGAGGTGCAGCCGATCGATCGGCTGCAGCAGGCCGTGCAGGAGCAGGACATTCAGATCGGCATTATTACGGTGCCGGCCGCGGAGGCTCAGAACGTCGCGGACCGGTTCATCGCGGCCGGCGTCAAAGGGATTCTCAATTTTGCCCCGGTCGTGCTGAAGGCTCCGGAGAAGGTTAGAATTCATTATGCCGATTTTACGACCCAGCTGCTGAGCCTCGCCTATTACATGGATAAGGAAGGAACCGAACATGAGCAAATGGTGGATTGAAAACGGAACCTTCGTCACGATAGACGAAAGGCGTCCCGTACTAAAGGGGCATATGGTAATCGAGGACGGCCTGATTGCCTACATAGGGGAAGAGCGCCCGGCCGATGCTGACGCAATGCCAGTCAGGATCGACGGCAGCCGCCTCGCGTTCATGCCGGGGCTGATCAATACGCACGGCCATGCGGCGATGTCGCTGCTTCGCGGTTATTCCGACGACGAGGTGCTGCAGACCTGGCTGCAGGATTATATGTGGCCGATGGAAGCGAAGTTCCGGGATGAGGATGTCCGGTGGGGATCTTCGCTGGCCGTGCTCGAAATGCTCAAGTCGGGAACGACGACGTTCGTCGATATGTACGACCGGATGGATGAGGTCGCCAAAGTCGTCGAGCAGTCCGGCATGAGAGGCGTTCTAATGCGCGGAGCCATCGGGCTGTGCCCGGAAGACGTGCAGCTCCAGAAGCTGGATGAAGCGGTCCGGTTCGCCAAGGACTGGAACGGCCAAGCGAACGGCCGCATCATGACGATGATGAGCCCGCATGCTCCGTACACTTGTCCGCCGGCATTCATCGAGAAGTTCGTTCAGGCCGCCCATGATCTCGACCTGCCGATACACACGCATATGTCGGAGACCGCAGCCGAGGTGGAGCAGAACGTCCGCGAGTACGGCCTGCGGCCGGTCGAGCATCTGGACAAGCTCGGCTTCTTCTCGCGTCCCGCCTTTGTCGCCCATGCCGTCCATCTCAACGATGCGGAGATCGAGCTGCTTGCCGCCAGAGGCGCGGCCGTGTCGCACAACCCCGCCAGCAATCTCAAGCTTGCCAGCGGCGTCGCGCGCGTGCCGGATCTGCTCCGGGCCGGCGTCACCGTCTCGCTCGGCACCGACAGCGCTGCCAGCAACAACAATCTCGACCTGTTCGACGAGATCCGGCTTGCGGCTCTGATCCACAAGGGAGTATCCGGCGATCCCACTGTCGTGCCGGCGGCCGAAGCGCTGAAGCTGGCTACCCTCGGCGGAGCGGCTACGATCCGCCAGCCGATGCTTGGCTCGCTGCAAGCAGGGATGAAAGCCGATTTCATCGCGATCGATACGGATCAGCCGCATTTCTATCCTCAGTCCGATCTGGTCTCCCATCTGGCTTACAGCGGCTCCGGCCGCGATGTCGTCCACGTATGGGTGGACGGCATCCAGGTCGTCAAGGACGGCGCCAGCACGCTGCTGGACGAAGAGCGGATCAAGCATGAAGCCCAAGCCTGCTACGGCAGGCTGACGGGGAACTGATGGCGCGCCGGCGGCGCGGCCTCATGAGCAGGCGCGGCTGGACGCTGTGGATCTCCGCGCTCGTTGTGCTGCTGCTCGTGTATGTGCATGCCGAGTACCGGAGCTTCCAGCGCCCGATATGGGCTGCCGAGCTTCAGGCCGAGAAGCTCGCCCAGCAGAAGGCGGGCCTCAAGGAAACCTCCTCGGCAGAAAAATATGTATGGGATGCGCCGGTATGGGTCGTCCGCGGCAAAAATGCCGAAGGACAGGAAGTGATTGCCTGGCTTCCCGAAAAGGGGGAGCCGCTGCTGCTGGATATGGCGTCAAGCCGCAAGGAAGGCGATATCCGCAGCATTTTCAAGCAGCGAGTTCCCGACGCCGGCATTCGTCATGTCCGGGCAGGCATGATTGGCGGACAGCCGGTTTGGGAAGTGTTCTACACCCGCAAGCAGGGGCAGACCCGCTATTACTATGACTTTTATCAGTATCAGAGCGGCGAGTATATCACCACATATTCGCTGACGACTAAAAAAGCTTCCTAAATTTGTAACGATTGCCGCCTCCTCTATGAATATCGTTGTGATATACTCTTCGTATAGCAAATGTGATATACTAATCCGTATACGCATGAATTCAAGTAGACGAAGAGGCAGGCCTTTGAGCCGTCGCTTCGATTTTCATAAAGGGGGCTTTTGCTTTGATCAAAGTAAGGCTTGTGCCTTTTTTGACGACGATCGCCGTTACCGCAGCCTTGCTTTTCGGCGGCTGGTACGCCTATGACCAGGCCGTCGTGGAGCGTCCGCTGCAATCTGCGGTGGATTCGCTGCCGGGTGTCGTCTCTGCCGTCCCGACCCTTTCCAAAGACTCTCTGACCGTTCGCCTGAAGCTGGGCGCCGGAGCCGATCTGCGGGGCATCCACGACCAGATTGCCGATCGCAGCGCCAAATGGCTTGAAGGACGCAAGCTCGTCATTACGGTCGATCAGAGCTCGCAGCCCAAGCTGGACTCCATCTGGACAAGCCAGCTGTTCACCGTCGCAGAAGCGATGGAGAACCGCCGCTATTCCGAAATACCGGATGCCTTGAAGGAAATCGAACGCGCGACGCCGGGCCTCAAGACGGCCACCTCGATCGACGACAGCAACGTATATGTGACGCTGGAGCTCGGCAGCGATACGAAATATATCATTCTGCCTAGAACCGGCGAGCGAATGGGGGTTTGGAGTAATGCCTAAGTACAGCATCGAGATAGGCGGGGGAGTTCTGGTCTCGCTGTTTGCGTTTCTGTTGTTCCGCGGCGTGAATATCATTCCTCTTCTGCTGGCGCTTGCGCTTATGGGCGTGCTGCTGTTCGCGCTCAAGTCCAAGGGGCAGCTGGCAGCGGCAGGAGGCCGCAGAGAGGCCCGGGTAAAAGGCTCGACGCCGTTTTCCTTCGACGATATCGGAGGACAGGATCGTGCCAAAGGGGAGCTGGTCGAGGCGCTTGATTTCCTGGTCAAGCATGAAGAGATCAGCAAGCTCGGCATCCGCCCCATGAAGGGCATCCTGCTTACCGGTCCTCCCGGAACAGGCAAGACGCTCATGGCCAAGGCAGCCGCCCATTATACGGATTCCGTCTATCTGGCCGCATCGGGCAGCGAATTCGTAGAGATGTATGTCGGTGTCGGAGCAGGCCGGATACGCGATCTGTTCAAGGAAGCCCGCAAGAAGGCCGGCAAGGAAGGGAAGAAGAACGCGGTCATCTTCATTGATGAGATCGACGTCATCGGCGGCAAGCGCGACGGCGGCCAGCATCGGGAGTATGACCAGACGCTCAACCAGCTGCTGACGGAGATGGACGGCATCCATACGAACGAGGCGCCTCGCATTCTCCTCATCGCGGCGACGAACCGCAAGGAGATGCTGGATTCGGCGCTGCTGCGCCCTGGCCGGTTCGACCGCCATATCGGCGTTGATCTTCCCGACAAGAAGGGCCGTCTTCATATCTTAAACATCCATTCCAAAAACAAACCGCTTCATGACGAAGTGAACATGGAAAAAATCGCCGAAGAGTCGTTCGGATTTTCCGGCGCCCAGCTCGAAAGCGTCCTGAACGAGGGCGCCATCTATGCGATGCGCGAAGGATTGCCGCTTGTCGAGCAGCATCATTTGACGATGGCGATCGACAAGGTCATGATGGGCGAGAAGACCGACCGCGAGTCCACCAAGGAAGAACGGGAGCGGGTGGCGATCCACGAGCTTGGCCATGCGATCGCGGCGGAGCTGCTTCGACCGGGCAGCGTATCCCAGGTCGCGCTCGCGCCGCGCGGCGGAGCGCTCGGGTACGTGCGCCACAACCCGAGCGACGACCATTATCTGTACACGAAGGACTATCTGGAAGCCCAGATCATGATTGCTCTTGCCGGCGCAGCCGCGGAGGAGATGTTCTACGGCGGCCGCAGCACCGGCTCCCGCAACGACTTCGAGCAGTCGCTCAATATCGTCCGGACGATGGTGGAATGCGGCCTGACCGAAGTGGGCATCATTGAGGACAGGATGATGACGCCGGACCGCTGGGCCCAAATATCCGGCAGCGTGCTGGACGGCCTCATGAGCCGGGTCAAGGAAATGCTGGCCGCAAGACGGCAGCTGTTCACGCATTGCCTGAACATCCTGATCGACCGCGAGACGCTTGGCGGCGAGCAGTTCCGCAAGCTCATCGCATCGGAGGAGAGCCTCAGCGCTTAAGCTGGAGCGGCTGGCATGCATTCAAAAAGAGACGGAATATGCCGTCTCTTTTTTCATTTGCATCGATTCGGCGACAAGATGGGAACGAACGGTTGAATGAAGCTGGAACGGCCCGGATTTTTATAGCGGAAAAGAACGGTGTCAAGTTGTGTCGGCAGCCGTCGGAACGTTATAATAAAGGGTACTTTAGAGATACAGGGAATAGGAGAGACCATACTGTGAATTACAGAAAGATCGGCGTGATCGGCGCCGGCACGATGGGACAGAGCATCGCCGAGATGCTGTCCTACAAAGGGTTGGACGTCTATCTGCTGGAGCTGTCGGAGGAAAGGCTGAAGTCCGGCCTGGACAATATCGGGGTCAGCCTCGACAAGCAGATCGAGAAGTGGGCGCTGACCCAGGCGGAGAAAAAGCTGATCCTGGGACGGATCCATGGCGTATCGGCGATTGAAGACCTGTCCCAATGCGAGCTCATCATCGAGACGATCACCGAGGATCTCGACGCGAAGAAGGAAGTATTCCGAGCCGTAGACAAGGCTTGTCCGCCATCGGTCATTCTGGCAAGCAACACGTCGACACTCTCGCTGACGGAGCTGGCCAGCGTCACCGCGCATCCGGAGCGGGTCATCGGCATGCACTTCGTCTACCCGGTGTTCAAGGTGGATCTCGTCGAGATCGTTCGCGGACTCCGCACTTCGGACGAGACGTTCAAGGGCACGAAGGATTTCGTGGAGCAGGTGATCGAGAAGAAAGGCGTCATGGTGTTCGAATCCCCGGGATTCGTCACGACGCGCCTCATCTGCCTCTTCATCAACGAGGCTCTGCACATTCTGGAGGAAGGCACCGCTTCCGCGGAGGACATCGACAGCGCGATGCGCATCGGCTACTCGTTCCAGCACGGTCCGTTCGAGATGGCCGACCGGTTCGGGCTGGATTCCGTCCATGCCGCGCTTTCGTCGATGTTCCGGGAATACGGAGAGCTGAAATACCGGCCGTCCTTCATCCTCAAGAAAATGGTGCGCGCCGGCCAGCTCGGCGTCAAGAGCGGTACGGGATTTTTCAGCTACGACAAGGACGGTGACCGCGTATGAACATTCTCGTCATCAATGCCGGCAGCTCCTCGCTGAAATACCAGCTCTACGACATGAAGGACGAATCCGTCCTTGCCAGCGGCCGCGTGGAGCGGATCGGGATGGATTCCGCGATTTTGACGCATGAGCCGGCGGACAAGCCGGAAGTGCGCATCGTCGACGAGATTCTGGAGCATACGAGCGCGATCAAGCGCGTCTTGGACATGCTCGTCCATCCGGAGCATGGAGTGCTCGGCTCCGTATCGGAGATCCATGCGGTCGGGCACCGTGTCGTGCACGGAGGGGAGTCGTTCAAGGAGTCCGCTATCGTGACGAACGAGACGAAGCTGGAGATCCGCAAGCTGTTCGATCTTGCCCCGCTGCACAATCCGGCGCATATGATGGGCATCCTCGCCGTCGAAGCGGTGCTGCCCGGCGTTCCGCAGGTCGTCGTGTTCGACACGGCCTTCCATCAGACGATGCCGCAGGAATCGTACCTGTACCCGGTTCCGATGGTGCTCTACCGCCGCCACGGCATCCGCCGCTACGGCTTCCATGGGACGAGCCATGCCTATGTCAGCGAGCGCGCGGCCGAGGTGCTTGGCCGTCCGCTGGAGGAGCTCAAGCTCGTCAGCTGCCATATCGGCAACGGCGCGAGCGCGACCGCCATCCTGAACGGCAAGTCGTTCGACACGAGCATGGGCATGACTCCGCTCGAAGGGCTCATGATGGGCACCCGCAGCGGCGATCTCGATCCTGCGATCGTGCCTTACACGATGAACAAGGAAGACCTCACGCTGACGGAGGTCAACTCCATGCTGAACAAGCACAGCGGGCTGCTGGCCATTTCCGGAATCAGCAGCGACATGAGGGAGATTACGGAAGCGATGTCGGAAGGCGACAAGAACGCCCGTCTCGCTTTTGAAATGTATACTTACCGCGTACGCAAATACATCGGCGCTTACGCGGCCGCCATGAACGGCATCGACGTGCTTCTGTTCACCGCCGGAGTCGGGGAAAACTCCGTCGTGCTGCGGGAGCGGGTATGCGAGGGGCTGACGTTCCTCGGCATCGAGCTCGACCGCGAGCTCAACGCCCAGCGAAGCAAGGAAGCCCGAGTCATCTCCACGCCGAAATCCCGCGTGAAGGTGATGGTCGTGCCGACGAACGAAGAGCTGCTGATCGCGCGCGATACGTTCAAGCTGGCCGCAGAGCAATCGAAGGGAGAAACCGAAGCATGATTGAAAATCTCGTTACCATCAAGCAAGTATCCGCCCATACGGGCGCACGCGTCACCATCGGAGCCTGGGTGCACGGCAAGCGCTCCAGCGGCAAGATCGCCTTCCTCCAGCTTCGCGACGGAAGCGGTTATATCCAGGGCGTAGTCGCCAAGAACGACGTCTCCGAGGAAACATGGGAGGCGGCAGGCAAGCTGACGCAGGAGAGCTCGCTGTATGTATCCGGCACGGTCAAGGAAGAGCCGCGCAGCGCTTCCGGCTACGAGCTGCTCGTGGACGGCATCGAGATCATCCAGGCTACCCAGGAATATCCGATCACGCCCAAGGAGCATGGCGTCGACTTCCTGATGGACCACCGCCATCTGTGGCTGCGCGCGCCGAAGCAGCGCGCCATTCTGACGATCCGCGCCGAGATCAAGCGCGCCGTCAACGAGTACTTCGATACGAACGGCTTCACCCAGGTCGATCCTCCGATCCTGACGCCCACTTCCGCCGAAGGAACGACCAACCTGTTCCATACGAAATACTTCGACGAGGACGCCTATCTGACCCAGAGCGGACAGCTGTACATGGAAGCGGCTGCGATGGCTCTCGGCAAAGTATACAGCTTCGGCCCTACGTTCCGTGCGGAGAAATCGAAAACCCGCCGCCATCTGATCGAGTTCTGGATGATCGAGCCGGAAATGGCGTTCGTCGATCTGGAGCAGAGCCTCCGCATCCAGGAAGCTTTCGTCAGCCACGTCGTGCAGAGCGTCGTCAGCAACTGCCGTCCGGAGCTCGAGACGCTTGGACGCGACATTTCCAAGCTGGAGGCGATTCAGGCTCCGTTCCCGCGCATTACGTATGACGAGGCGATCGACTTCCTGAACAAAAACGGCTTCGAAGTGCCTTGGGGCGAAGATTTCGGCGCTCCGCACGAGACCGCCATCGCTCAAGAGTACGACCGTCCGGTATTCATCACCCATTACCCAGCTTCCATCAAGTCGTTCTACATGAAGCCGGATCCGAATCGTCCGGAAGTCGTTCTGTGCGCGGACATGATCGCGCCTGAAGGATACGGCGAGATCATCGGCGGCTCGCAGCGGATCGACGATCCGGAGCTGATGGCGCAGCGCTTCGAGGAGCATAACCTTCCTCTGGACGCCTATCAGTGGTACATGGACCTGCGCAAGTACGGCACCGTGCCGCACTCCGGCTTCGGCCTCGGTCTGGAGCGCACCGTCGCCTGGATCTGCGGCCTCGAGCATGTGCGCGAGACGATCGCATTCCCGCGCACGCTTTACCGTCTGTACCCGTAAGACAGCATGACCGCCATCGCCGCCGGAGGGTCCGGCGGCATGACCCAAGTTGCAGCGATCAGGAGGAAGGTGAGCCGCTTGAACGAGAACAGCCAGCATGAATATACGAGAGCATTGGCTTCCCTGATGGGAGAACGGGGAATTTTCCTTCCCGCGCTCCTTCTTCGCAGCTATCGGGAGCTGGGCCTCAGCGACAGCGACATGATGCTGCTTCTGCAGCTGATGATGTTCCGCGATTCGCTGCGCCAGGATTTCCCGACGCCGGACGAGCTCGGCCGGCTGACCGGCACGACCGCCAAGTCGGTCCAGCAGCAGCTTGGCCGGCTGATCAAGGAAGGCTTCCTGACGATCAACGACGCCGTCGACGCCGCCAGCGGCATCCGCTACGAGCGGTACGACTGGCAGGGCTGGCTGGAGCGGGCGGCGGCTTGGGCGGCTTCC